>NZ_JBHWZY010000708.1:0-3646 GCF_042727815.1 Nocardia sp. NPDC060220 | reverse complement strand
GCGTCCACCTGTGCCGATCGGTCGAGCGCCGGTGTGCCGGTGTCGGATCGATCCTCGGGCCGCACCCAATGCCCGTGCTTTCCACCCTCTTTGGTGACCAGCCGAACCCCGTTCATCACGGCAGCGGGATCCACCGCCTTCACCATGTCGTGCAGGGTCAGCCCGGCCACGGCGACAGCGGTCAGTGCCTCCATCTCGACCCCGGTGGGCCCCTTGGTCTTCGCCGTCGCCTCGACTGTGATGGTGGTCTCGGTGAACCCGAACTCCACCTTCACCGACGACAACGCCAGCTGATGGCACAGCGGAATCAGCTCGGAAGTCTTTTTCGCACCGGCGATTCCGGCCAGTCGTGCCGTGGACAGCACATCGGCCTTGGGCATTCCCTCGGCCCGCACCAACGCGACCACTTCCGCGGTCGTCTGCAATTCGCCTGCGGCGACAGCGATCCGGGTGGTGTCGGCTTTCGCGCTGACGTCGACCATGCGCGCGCGACCCTCGCGGTCGACGTGGGACAACTCGCTCATAGCGACAAGATTCGCACAGCGACACCGGCGGCCAGCGAGGTGACCTCGGCGGGAACGTCGACCAGGACATCGGCCCAGGCCATCCCCGCGATGAGATGTGAGCCGGGGCCCGAGATCACTTCCACCCCGCCCTCGGTCAGCAGGCCGCGCAGGTATTGGCGACGACCGGCGGGGGAGCGAAGCGGTGTGAGCAGAGTGGTCTCGCCGCTCACGAGCTCCGGCAATCCGGCCAGCGCGCGTACGGCGGGGCGCGCGAACACGGCGTACGACACCATCGTGCTCACCGGATTGCCCGGGAAGCTGAGCACGGGGACCTCGTCGACCACCGTGTAGCCCTGCGGTCCGCCCGGCTGCACCGCGACCGAGCCGAAGGTCCCGCCGAGCGGACCCAGCACATCCTTGACTACCTCGAAGTCACCCTTGGACACGCCACCGGAGGTGAAGACCAGGTCGGCGACGGCGGTCGCGGCGTGCAGTACCGAGGTGAACACCGCGGGGTCGTCGGTGCTGTGCGCGACCTCGACCACCTCGACACCGTCGGCCCGCAACGCGGCGGCCAGCGCGATGCCGTTGGAATTGTAGATCTGGCCCGGGGCCAGCGCGGCGCCCGCGGGCTGGAGTTCGTCCCCGGTGGTGATGCAGACAGCGCGTAATCGGCTCAGGGCAGGCACCGTGGGCAGGCCGACAGCGGCCAGTGCGGCGATATGGCGGGGCGCGAGCACCGTGCCTGCCCGCGCGACGAGCTCGCCGGTGCGCACATCGGTACCGGCTTCGCGCACGAATTCGCCACGTCCGCGGCCACGTTCGACCACGATCCGTCCCTCGCCCGCCTGCACATCCTCGACCGGCACCACACAGTCGGCGCCGGGGGGCATCGGCGCACCGGTCATCACCTTCACCGCGGATCCGGTGGGCAGCGCGTCGGTGCCCGGCCTACCCGCCGCCACCACGCCGGCCACCGGCAGCGTGACCGGGGTGACGGCCACATCGGCCGCCCGCACCGCGTAGCCGTCCATCGCCGAGTTACGGAACACCGGCAGATCGATCGGCGACACCACATCGGCCGACAGCGTGCGGCCGAGCGCCTCGGGGACCGGCACCTGTTCATCCGGGCGGTCGGCGAGGCGGGCCAGCAGCGCGGCGACGGTGTCGCGGTACTCGTCGACGCTGCGCGCCGACGCGGTAGCGGGCCGGGGAGTCATGCTGCCAGCTTAATCGTCGGTGTCGGGGCCGGTCGGGGTCGCGTTGCTCACGGTGGTGGGTGGGCGGCGGTGAGCTGACGAGTTCGCGAAGAATCGGCCCGGCGCACGGAATGTGACGGGCCTTACGGGTCATACTGTAGAGATGACGCTGGTCGAGATGGGGATACCCGCCGTGCGATCGGAGCGGCCGTCCCTGGACGGCAGGCCCGAGACGCCGTTCCTCGTCGACCGCTTCGGCCGGATCGCTCGCGACCTGCGCGTGTCCATCACCGAGAAGTGTTCGCTGCGCTGCACCTATTGCATGCCCGAAGAGGGCTTGCCGCCGATCCCGCGCCAGGAACTGCTCACCGCCGACGAGATCGTGCGGCTGGTGTCGCTGGCGGTGCGCGAGCTGGGTGTGCGGGAGGTGCGGTTCACCGGCGGCGAACCGCTGATGCGCCGTGAACTGGAACAGATCATCGCGGGCTGTCATGCGGCGGTGCCCGGCACCCCGCTGGCTATGACGACGAACGGCGTCGGCCTGGAACATCGCATCCATAAGCTCGCCGCGGCTGGTCTGACCAGGGTCAACGTCTCCCTCGACACCGTCGACCGGGAAGATTTCACCCGCCTCACCCGCCGCGACCGGCTGGAGTCGGTCCTCAACGGCATCCGTGCCGCGCGCGACGCGGGGATGGCGCCGGTGAAGGTCAACGCCGTGCTGATGCGCCAGAATCTGGCGGGCGCGGCCGACCTGCTCGCGTGGTGCCTGGCCGAACAGTGCGAACTGCGCTTCATCGAGGAGATGCCCCTCGACGCCGACCACGAGTGGGCCCGCGATCACATGGTGACCGCCGCCGACCTCCTCGACGTCCTCGGCGAGCGCTTCACCCTGACCCCCACCGCCCGTGCCGACCCGTCGGCCCCGGCCGAGAAATGGCTGGTCGACGGTGGCCCGGCAACGGTCGGGATCATCGCCACGGTCACGCGCAAGTTCTGCGACAGCTGCGACCGCACCCGGCTCACCGCCGACGGCATGCTGCGTTCGTGCCTGTTCAGCGACCAGGAGTTCGACGTGCGCACCGCGCTGCGGGCAGGCGCCGACGACGACGAGGTCGCCGAACTGTGGCGCGGTGCCATGTGGCAGAAATGGGCCGGTCACGGTATCGACGCCGCCGGTTTCGTCCCCCCGGAACGCACGATGGGAGCCATCGGTGGTTGAGGTCCGCTATTTCGCCGCCATCGCCGACGCGGTCGGCAAGAACACCGAATCTCTCGACCTCCCCGACGGTGCCACCGTCGCCGACCTGCGCGCCACTCTCGCCGCCACCTACGGCTCCGACATCGACAGCCTCGTCGGCGTCTGTGCCTTCCTCATCGGCGACGAGCTCACCCGCGACCCGTCGGCCATGCTCCGCGACCGAGTCGACGTTCTCCCGCCTTTCGCGGGCGGCTAGCCGTGGTCCAGAGCAAGGCCCCCGACGTAGCGACCTACCTCGCCGAAGTCCCGGCGGATCGCCGCGAGGCGCTCACCAGGCTGCGCGACCTGTGCCTCCAGGAGCTGCCGGGCTTCACCGAGGTGATGTCCTACGGGATGCCCGCCTACGAACGCGGCGGCACCGGCGAGGTCGCCTTCGCCGGCCAGAAGCACTACATCTCCTTCTACCTCCTGCGCTCCGACGTCCGCGCGGCGTTCGCCGACCGTCTCGCGAGCCAGGACATGGGCAAAGGATGCCTGCGCTTTCGCAAAGAACCGGACTACGAGCTGGTTCGGGACCTGCTGCGAGCTACCGCGTCCGGTGAAGGCGCCCAGATCTGCTGATCCGGTGGGGCCGGGAGCACGCCCCTAGCGCCACCAGGTGTCGAGCGGTGTCACCGGGACGGTGCGCTTGTGGCGGGTGTTGGTGAAGATCGACTCCACGCGGGCGGCCACCTCGGGGG
>NZ_JBHWZY010000707.1:0-3652 GCF_042727815.1 Nocardia sp. NPDC060220 | reverse complement strand
GCAACGCGCATGCCTGACGCGAACCGGCTGTCGGACGGATGGCTCGACGAAACGTCCAGTAGACGACACCAGGGGTGATGGGCATGCAGCTCGCATCACGTCGAGGGCCGCAACTGCGGGTCCTGACAATCGAAACAACAGTGGACCGCTGCTTGCGCTACCGGCAGGATCTAGGGCTCCCGGCGGTGATCGCGCCCGGAACCGAACGGATCATCGTGCACTGCCTCGACGGTCGAATCGGGGCGGTCATCGCCCCGGCGCCGATGTGCAGGTCCGCAACCGCACAGCTGGGCGACGGCCTGGTCATCGCCCATCCTCGTTCGTCGAGAATGACTTTCCTGACTAAGCCCGGCTGTCACTGCGACATCGAACCTCTCAGTCGAACGCTGCTGCTCAACAACATTGCCGTCGATACGACCTGGGCGGTCTTGCCCTCGCCGAGCGACGAGCAGTCCGGCTACCGGCGATGGGAATCGCCACCCCGCAGCGGGGCCCTGCCCCCGATGTTGACAGTGCTCGGGGCGATCCTCGGAGCCAAACGATGAACGGACCCGTATTCGCCTATTACCGACGCCCATTGGTGCGGAACAGGATTCGGGTTGTCGAAACCTGGATCGCCGAGATCGCGTCGCGGTATGGGTGCGATGACCTCGCCGGTCGGATGTTCGTCGAGTTCGAGTCACCGATTCGCCTGCTGTGGTCGCTGGGCGAGTTTCTGGACCAGCGGATCGACGCGAATATTGCCGAACAGGTGCGTGACCTGGCGCGAGAGCACGGCTACGAGTATGACCGAATGCATACCTACCCGACCCCCGCGCCCGCGCTGTGGCAACTGATCGGAGCGCTCGAAGCAGCCCGTGGTGGAATCGTGTTGGTCCCGTCACTGCATCACCTCGCCGACCTTGAGATACCGGAAACTGCGATCCTGCAACATTTTTCGGCGAACCTGAATGCGCGAGTGGTCTGGATTGATCCTGCGGTTGGGACTGCGCGGCAGACGTGCGTAGGGAGTCGGCCTGGTCCTGGTGGTTCACCGACTGGAGTGCTCAGTGAATTCCGGGTCAGCCCGTTCTGTGCTGCCGTGAAGATGGCGCGCTTCTACTGCGAGGAGTGCTTGACCCGATCTGGGCTCGCGGTTCTGGCAGACACGATCGACGAGCTGATGCTGGCGATCGTCGGCCCGGCCGAGCGACGGTGGAGCGGCAATCTCGACATGCTCGGTGAGCAGTTGGTGGTGCGGTTGATCCGACCAGCGGAGTCGCGCATGTTGGTTGTCGAAGTGGCCGAGACTCGTGAGCACGGAGACGCGCCCTTGGACTCCACGCTACGGCGAATCTGTGCCGCAGGAGTCGGAGTGCGCCGCGAAATCCCTTCGGGTGGCGGGACGTTGACGCGGTACGAGGTGCCGATTCCGGGCTCGGTGAGGCGCTGATGTGGGAACTGGCCCTGCCTGTTGCGCCCTGCATGGCTGTACTCGTTTGGTGCGTCAGGGGTCCGCGTTGGATGTCCGTATTCACCCGCCCGCATGGACTGGACACAAGCCAGGTGCGGGCGGGTACCGACGATAGCGAGATTGGTCGCAGGTGAAGACTGCCCGTCAGCGCGGGATAGCGAACACGAAACCCTCACGGGACCGACGCTTCCATTGCACATCAGACGGACGCCGACTTGATTGCGATCGCCGGGTATCCGGCCATCGCTCGTCTGGCTTACGCAGATGCTGCGTCATAGGCCGCGATGACTTCGGCGGAGATCCTGCCGCGGCTGGACACGGCGTGGCCGTTTTCGCCTGCCCACGCCCGGATGGCGGGGAGATCGTCGCGACGAACCGACGTGCCCGTGGTCGGCGTCGCGGACGATCGACGACTAGAGGTCTTGGCGCGACCGACCCGGCGAGCGTAGGGCAGCCACTGGTCGAAGGAATCGCGCAGCTTGGCCGCGTTGGTATCGGACAGGTCGATTTCGTAGGCGGCGCCGTCGATTTCGAAGTTGACGGTATCTTCGGCGACCGAGGTGCCGTCGAAATCGTCGATAAGGGTGACAACAACCTTGCGCGCCATGATCATGGGTCCTATTCGTTTGTGCTTGGGAATGCCTGTTAGCAATCGTAATTGCTCTTCGGCCCCGATGTGAAATGGTCGACTTCTCATCGTTCCCGTTGCGGGGTGGCTCAAACCCGCGCGGCTCGCCTTTTCTGTGTGGTTTCCGAATCGAGGCGACCGGCGTGGATCGGCTGGCGCAGATGTCGGGGGAGGTCGACGTTCCGACAGGCGGTCGACCACCACCTTTCTTGGATCGAAACTATCGATGCTCGTCTGGAATACCCTCGCCGTGAGCAGCGAGCAGGCGGGCCGTCGTGACACTCGCGGACCATGCCGTCGATATTGACAGGACCGGACACGGTCGTCAGGGAATCACCCAGTTTCGTTCGCATGGAAGGCGTGGCAGCAACAGCGCGGCGGTATCGGCGCACATCGTGGCGATGGCATTGGTGTGAGAGGCGTTGAAAGCGGCCACAAACCGGCTCGCGGCGCTCACGCAGGCCTCGTAGAACAGATCCAAGCAGTCGCCCCCGACATCTGACCAGTGGATCTGGACGATGACATCCGGCTCCGTCAATTGTGGTGTGAAATGCTCGAACATGGTGTGGCCAATGGAAGTAGTTATTGGGCATTTTCGTGGATGGAGGTGGTCGCCGCCGCCGAGGCGGTATCCTCGGCGTCAGCGCGTCGTTCTTCGCACCGCCCCTTATGGCACGAACATGGTGACAGCTTCGACTATGCAGGCAGGCTTGCTGCTGCCCGCACGTTCGACGGTGACCCGTGTGACCACCTGGTATCCGGAATCTGCCTGAGATACGGAGACCAACTCGATGCCTGCCCGTACTGCCGAACCGACCGGCACCGGAGACGGGAACCGAATCTTGTTGGCACCGTAGTTGACACCCATCTGCATGCCCTCGACGGTGTAGACCTGCCAGGTCAGCATCGGAACAAGCGACAGGGTCAAGTAGCCGTGTGCGATCGTGCCGCCGAACGGACCGGCCTTCGCGCGCTCAGCGTCCACGTGAATCCACTGGTGGTCGCCGGTCGCGTCAGCAAAACTGTCGATCTGCTCCTGGGTGATGGTATGCCAATCGGAATACCCCAGATGGGTACCCTCGGCCTGCTGCAGCCCATTGAGGCCATCGAGAAACCTCATCCCCGTGGGCCTCCTGCCACGTACAGCACCTGTCCTGAAACGAATCCCGGGCCTTCGCTCGTGAGGAACGAAACGGCGTGCGCGATATCGTCGGGCGTGCCGGTACGGCCTACTGGGATCTCCGCGGCGGCAGCGCTTTTGAACTCATCGAACGACATCCCGATGCGCGCCGCGGTCGCTGCGGTCATCTCGGTCTCGATGAAACCCGGTGCGATCGCGTTTGCGGTGACAGCAAACTTGCCCAGCTCCAGCGCAAGCGTCTTGGTGAAACCCTGCAGGCCTGCCTTCGCTGCGGAATAGTTCGCTTGTCCGCGATTGCCGAGCGCAGAAGTGCTGGACAAGTTCACGATCCGACCCCAGCGTGCTGTGGTCATGTAGGCCTGTACCGCACGGGTCATGAGGAATGAGCCGCGCAGATGCACGCTCAGCACGACGTCCCAATCGTCAGTGG
>NZ_JBHWZY010000706.1:0-3655 GCF_042727815.1 Nocardia sp. NPDC060220 | reverse complement strand
GGCTACGGCTTCACGCCCTCCGACTTCCCGCTCACCGCCGTATCGCAGGACGATGTCGACCACTGGCTGGGGAAATACCCGTCGATGATCGATGTGTGGCCGCTCACCGCCTTGCAGTCCGGGCTGCTGTTCCACACCATCTACGACCGCGACGGCGACGATGGCTACATCGTGCAGGTGGCGCTGACCTTCGCCGGGCAGGTGGACGGTGCGCGGATGCGCCGCGCCGCGCAGGTGCTCATCGACCGGCACGACAGCCTGCGGACGGCGTTCGTCGAGAGTGCCGATGGGCCACGGCAGATCGTCCTGCGTGACACCGAAGTCGATTGGGGCGAGTCGAATCTCGCCGGCATCAGCGATGGGGGCAGGCGGGCGCGAGCACTTCGGCGACTCGCGAGGGCGGCCGTGGCTCCGTTCGACCCGGCCCATCCACCGCTGGTGCGTTTCCACCTCGTGCGCACCGGCGTCGATACTTTCCAGTTGCTGGTCACCAACCACCACCTCGTGCTCGACGGCTGGTCGATGCCTCTGCTGATCCACGAGCTGCTCTCCTTGTACACCTCCGATGGCGACACCGCCGAGCTCGCGCCCCCTCGTTCGTACCGGGAGTATCTGCGGTGGCTACAGGCGCAGGATCGCGACGCCGCAATCGCCGCGTGGCGGGAGACACTCGCCGGAATCGACAGTCCGACACGGGTCACGGGCAGGCCGGATCGGTCCGTCGCCGCGCACGTCGGTGAGGTCGACCTGAACCTGGACGCGGCGACCACCGCAGCGCTTCTCGATCTGGGCCGCTCACACGGCGTCACCGCCAACACGGCCCTGCAGGTGGCATGGGCACTGCTGGTGGCCGCGCTGACCGGACGGTCGGACGTGGTCTTCGGCAATACGATCGCGCACCGCCCGCCGCAGATTCCGGATGTCGAGCGCATGGTCGGGCTTCTCGTCAACACGCTGCCCGTCCGAGTCCGCCTCGACCCCGGCGAAACCGTCGGCGACCTGCTCGTCCGCGTGCAATCCGAGCAAGCAGCCATGCTGGATCATCAGTACATCGGCTTGGCGGAGCTGCAACGGGCCACCGGCATCACCGACATGTTCGACACCGCGACGGTGCTCGAGTCCTATCCGCTCGACCGGGAACTGCTGGCGCGCAATCTCTCCGACGCCGGCTTGCGGTTCGTCGAGATCGACGCACACGATGCCACGCCGTATCCACTGAGTTTGCAAGTGTCCCCGCCGCGGTCGAGTCGCGACCGGCGATCGGATGCCGCCGACGAGCCGAGCACCTACACGGTGACGCTGAAGTTCGCCACCGACCGATTCGATTCGGCCGAGGTCCGTACGCTGCTCGAACGCTTCGAGCTTCTTCTCACGCAGATCGTCAGGAATCCCGCCCGCAACGTCGCCGCGATCTCCTCCTGCTGGGATTCCGAACGCGCGGAACTGCTTTCGGTCGGCAGCGAGGAGCCGCCCGCCGCGGAGCTCGTGCTGCGCGACATCCTGTGGGAGACCGCGCGCAGGTATCCGGATGCCGTGGCCCTGCGGTGCGGCGACACCACGTGGACCTATCGTGAGCTGGAGCGCCGCGCCGACGAGTTCGCTCATCTGCTGGCCCGCCATGGTGCTCGTGCCGAGTCGATCGTCGCGTTGGCCGTTCCCCGTTCGGCTGAACTGGTGGTCGCCATCTGGGCGGTGGCGAAGACAGGCGCCGCCTTCCTGCCCTTGGATCCCGGCAATCCCGCCGCGCGGATCGCGGAGTTGTTGTCCGACTCCCGGACCGGTCTCGGCGTGACGACCAGCGATGTCGCACCGAGCCTTCCGGACACTGTCGACTGGTTGACGCTGGACGCTGCGGCTACGGATGCTGACGAAAATCTTCCCCGTCTGTCCGAAGTCTCGGCCGGGGCTGATCGGCTGTCGGCCGACAACGCGGCATACGTGATCTATACGTCCGGATCGACCGGCAAACCGAAGGCGGTCCACCTCAGCCATCGCGGCCTGGCCGACCTCGTCGCGGCGCAGGTCGACGCCTTCGGTGTCGGTCCGGGTTCGGTGGTGCTGCAGGTCGCGTCGCCGGGCTTCGACGCCTGCTTGTCGGAGTTGCTGTTGGCGCACGGGAGTGGCGCCGGTCTCGTGGTGTCGCCACCGGAGGTGTACGCCGGGACCGACCTCGAGGAATTGCTTCGGTCGCAGCAGGTGTCGCACGCGATCATCACCCCGTCGGTGCTGAAAACCATGGATCCGTCCCGGACACCGTCGTTGACATCGCTCGCGGTCGTCGGCGAAGCGACCGAGCCGGACACCGTGAACCGGTGGGGGCACGGCCGACGGCTGATGAATCATTACGGACCGACCGAGTGCACGATCTGGGCGACGGGGTCGGACGCCCTGGTACCCGGCGAACTGGTGACGATCGGCGGCCCGATCCGGGGCGCGTCGGCGATGGTTCTCGACCGGTGGCTGCGACCGGTGCCGGTCGGTGTCGTGGGCGAACTCTATATCGGTGGGCCCGGACTCGCCCGCGGGTACGTCGGTCGACCGGGTGTGACCGCGTCGCGCTTCGTCGCGGATCCGCGATCGGTTCGCGGCGAACGGATCTACCGCACCGGTGATTCCGTGCGCTGGGTGCGCGGTCGCGCCGGATTGGCACTGGAATATCTGGGTCGAGGCGATCAGCAGGTCAAGATCCACGGCCTGCGGATCGAGCCGGGGGAAATCGATGCGCACCTGGCTCTGCACCCGGAGGTGGCGAGCGTCGCGACCGTCGTGGTGAAGGGGCCTGCCGACGAACCGGTGCTGGTGTCCTATTTCGTCTCCGCCTCGGGCGCCGTGGTCGACGTGGTGGCACTCGGCGACGATCTGTCGCGCACGCTACCGCGCTATATGAACCCCGCGGCGATCGTGCAGCTCGAAGAGATGCCGCGCACACCGACCGGAAAACTCGATCGGAAAGCATTGCGGCAGAGGTCCTTCGATGCCCACGCCGCGGACGGCAGAATGCCGTCGACGCATACCGAACAGGTCATGGCGAAACTCTTCGCCGACGTGCTCCATCTCGACACCGTGTCCGCCGACAGCAATTTCTTCGCGCTCGGCGGGGACAGCATCGTCTCGATGCGACTGGTGGCGCTGGCGCGATCCGCCGGGCTCACGCTCACGCCGCGAGATGTCTTCGAAGGCAAGACAGTTGCCGCCCTCGCCGCGATGGCCGACGGCGATGGGGCCCCGCCGGTGGAACGCGCCTCGGATTCTCCGCTCGTCGCCCTCACCCAACCCGACATCGATCGGCTCGAGCAGCAATACCACGGCCTGTCCGACGTCTGGCCGTTGTCGCCCATGCAGTCCGGTGTGCATTTCCACTCGACGTTCGACCCGGATGCCGGGGACAACTACACCGTCCAGACGATGATCGGATTTTCCGGCGAGGTCGACGGTGAGCGCTTGCGCCGCGCCGCTCAGGCCGTGGTCGACCGGCACGACATCCTGCGGGCCGCGTTTGTGGAGACCGCGGGCGGGCCCCGTCAGATCGTGCTCGACCATGCCGAGATCGGATTCCGGGAGATCGATCTCGCCGGTGACCGCGACGCGGAATCCCCGGCCGACCCGGCAACGATCGCCGCGGCGGACGCGGCGGCGGGATTCGACCTGTCGGCTC
>NZ_JBHWZY010000705.1:0-3664 GCF_042727815.1 Nocardia sp. NPDC060220 | reverse complement strand
GTGCCGGGGCCGGTGTCGCCGCGGGTGACCCGGATATAGCGATCGCCCGCGAAGAAGTACGTCTTCGGTCCGCTCGACAGCGCAGCGTCGATTCCGCTTGAACCGAAGTCGCCCCAGCCCCATGCGGAGATGTTTCTGGGGTAGCCCGGATCGATGTCGCCCTGGCCGGTGTCGCCGCGGGTGACCCGGATGTAGCGAGTGCCCGCGAAGAAGTACGTTTTCGGTCCGCTATCCAACGCGGCGTCGATCCCACCCCACAGTCCGAATAGGCCTTCGCCGAAGCTGCCCCAACCCCATACAGAGATGTTCGTGGGGTAGCCGGGATCGATGGTGCCGGCGCCGGTGTTGCCGCGGGTGACCCGGATGTAGCGAGTGCCTGCGAAGAAGTATGTCTTCGGCCCGCTCCGCAGTGCTGCCGCCTTCGAACTGGGCAAGCCTTCGTTGGTGTCGTAGAGCGGGGGACCGACCACCGACAGGTCTCTGCAGTTCTTCACAACCTGCTGATTTTCCGGAGGTGCCCACGGCCGCAGCCCGGTGCCACCGGCCCACGGTTGGATACTGGACAGGATCGTCGGGTCGGTCCCCTCCCGACCGTATATCCGGTCCGGATTCTTGCGCCACGCGCGACCCCGCGCGGTCTGCCATTTCGCCCACAGCCTGTCGACATTGGAATGCAGCAGGAACACGAACGGATCGTGGAACGCAAAATGCTGTTGGCCGATGGTTCCACCGATATAGCTGTGCGCGACGTCGTGCGCCATCAGTCGCAGGGCCTCACGCATTCGTGAGAACTGCTCGGCCTCGGCCGCGTCGTTGCCAGTGCCGATGAGGGCGGCATCCGCCGGGACTGTTGGCAACCCGGACCGCACGGCACGCCAGACCCGCTTGTGACCGTTGCCCTCGGTGCTTTCGAAGTCTTGGAAAGGACGTCCCGCATCACCGTTCGCGCTGCCCATGAACTCGGCGGTGAAGAGTCTGGCTCCATCGGCATCCGAGGTCGGATCGGTTGTCCAGTCCCAGTAGTGCAGCGACAGCGAGGGATCAACCTCCCGGAGCAGTCGTTCGAGCCGATTACACAGCTCACGATGCCACGCCAGGAATGCCGGGGTGCCATGCACGTGGGTAGCTTGGTGAATCGCATTCTGCTTGTCCCAGTAAGACACACCATCGGGGTATCGCTTCGACGCGCTGAGCGCTACGAACGCATCACGTAATCGGTTGCGCTCATACTCGGAAATTTCAGCGACATTGCGCCGGATCAGATCGTTGAGGGCCATCACGCACCTCCTGTGCGGGCGGCTCGGGTGCCTGGGTCCGGAGGGTGCGAACCACCAGGACGAACCGCACCACCGAGCCTTCTCCGCACAGGGACCGAAAGAACGAGTAGTCGCTTACCCGAATCTGTGGTCCGCTGGGTTCTCGACACGGTCCAGCCGCCAGATTCTGGCACCGACTCTCGTGTCGCAGTTCCCTGCTTGTCGGGTCTGTGCGTTCGTTCGGCTTCGAACGATGCTGCTTGCAGTCGCTTTTTCGCCGTCGGCTTGCCGAGCAGCGGTGCCGGTACGGCCGAGTGACGTTCGGTGAGGATCTGGCCATTGGCGAGGTCGATGTTGGTGCGCAGGCGGTCGGTGTCGACCACCAGGCCTTCGGCGAGTTCGACGGCCATCGAGGCTGCGCCGCCGACCAATAGCAGGTGGCTGCAGCTAAGAGGGAATCGCGGGACAGTCGGCGAACGTGCTCGTAGACCGCCGGGCGAACTCGGAGATCCGGATCGGCTGTTCCAGGGCTGGGTATCGGGTGTGGTGGACAGCTCATCGATTTATATACCCCCGGGGGTATAACGTGGACCGGGAAAACCTATACCCCCGGGGGTATAGGTTCGGCTTCGGACAAGACCTAGTGCTCGAGAGGTGAAGGAACATGACGGAGACGAAGGCAGCGCGGCCGCCGAGCATGGCTGGGCCCGGGCAGACGAGTGCAGGGGTGCTGGCACGTCTGGGGTCCGTGATGGCCGGTCGCGCTCGGGTCGTGTTCGGGATATGGCTGGTGGCGCTCATCGCGCTGGGCTCTGCGGCGCCGAGTGTGTTCAGTTCGTTGGCCGGTGCAGGATGGCAGGCCAACGGTTCGGAATCAGTGCAGGCCAGGGAGTTGGCTCAGGAGCATTTCGGTGGTAATTCCTCGGCGGCGGTGCAGGTCGTAGTGCATTCCGATACCGCGCGGGTCTCCGATCTGCAGATGCAGACAACACTGGGCGAGGTGGCTGCGGTAATCGCCGGTGATTCCCGGTTCGGAGCGATCATCGACCCGCAACCGGGGATGACGATCAGCCCGGACGGGCACACCGGGATTCTGATCGCGGGGGCGAATGCGTCGACCGATGACATGGTGCGGGCTGTCGACGAGCACAAGGCAGCGTTGACCGCGCTCTCAGGTGACGGCATCGAGGTATATCCGACGGGAGCCTCGGCGTTGTGGAGCGATTTCAACAAGGCCAATCACGACGCGATGATCCAGGCAGAGCTGTTTTCATGGCCGGTCACGCTCCTGATCATGGTGCTCGCATTCGGTTCGCTGGTCGCGGCGGGTTTGCCACTGTTGCTGACGGTGGCCGGGTTGGTGGCCTCGGCTGGTGGGCTGGTGTTGCTGAACCAGGTGACCCCGATTTCGGTGTGGGCGATGAATTTCGCGATGATGTTCGCCCTCGCGCTGGGTATCGACTATGCGCTGTTCATGGTGGCCCGGTTCCGTGATGCACTGAGCCGGACCACTGATGCGCGGCGGGCGGTCGCCGAGACGATGGCCACCGCGGGCAAGGCGGTGGTGTTGTCGGGTTTGACTGTGCTGGTGAGCCTTTCAGCGGTGCTGCTGGTGCCGGCGCCTGCGGTGCGCACGATGGCGGTGGGGATCATGCTCGCGGTCGCGCTCGTGCTGGCCGCGACACTGACGTTGCTGCCTGCCGCGCTCGGCGCGCTCGGGGGCCGGATCAATGCGGCGGCGTTGCCGTATGCGACCCGTCAGCAGCACCGCTCGCCATGGTTCGCTCGGTGGGGCCGGTTGCTGCACGAGCGTCCGTGGCCGTTCGCGATCGCCGGGGCAGGTGTGCTGATCGTGCTGGCGCTGCCGGTGCTCGGGTTGAAGGTCGCGATGCCCTCGATCCAGGTGGTACCCGACGAGGCACCGGTGCGTCAGGGTTATGAGCTGGTCCAGCGCCAGCTCGGTGCCGGTGCGCCCGGCGCGCTACAGATCATCACCCCCGCCGAGCAGGCCGACAGCACCGTCAAGGTGGCGGCCGGCGCCGGAATCGCGATGGTGACGCCCGCGCAACCCGCCGCCGACGATTCCGGGTGGGTCATGATGCAGGCTCTGCCCGACATGGATCCCTCCGACGAGCGCATGGGAACAGTGCTGGAGCAGTTGCGGGATCGCTTGCCCGACCAAGCCCTGGTCGGCGGCGCGCCCGCGGAGAACCTGGATCTGCAGCAGGCCCTGAACGACTATCTGCCGATCGTTGTCTCGGTGATTCTGGTGCTGGGGTTGGTGTTGCTGCTGGTCGCGTTGCAGGCCCCGCTGATCGCCCTCCTGGGGACCCTGGTCAGCCTCGGCTCCACGGCCGCGGCGTTCGGGGTGGCGAAGCTGATCTTCCAGGACGGCCACGGCGCCGGGC
>NZ_JBHWZY010000704.1:0-3672 GCF_042727815.1 Nocardia sp. NPDC060220 | reverse complement strand
CTGCCCGAACAACACTCCCGACCCCTCGACGAGAGTGCGCAGGTCCGGCTGGGCGTGCGAGGTCGTCTCCGCGATGACGGACAGCTTCTCGACGAGATTGCGGGTTTGCGGAAGCAACTCCGTCATCCCCACCATGGCCTGACTGATCCCGCTGATCACGGTGCGCAGCTGGTTCGGCCCGCCGGCCAGCGCCTTGTCGAGTTCGGCGACGATGACGTTGAGCCGCTGCGGATTCAAGCCGCCGATGAAATCGGCTGTGTTGGTGAGGAACTCGTCGATGGTGACCGGCGTCGAGGTCCGGTCCAGCTCGACGACCGCGCCGTCGGCCAGGTAGGGGGCGTCGTTGGAATCGGGCCGGATATCGAGGTACTGCTCCCCCGCCGCCGACAACCGGGCCACGACCACCGCGCCGCCCGCGGGAACGTGATAGCCGGCATCGATGTCGGCGACGGCGGTGACGCCGGTCTCGGACAGCTCCAAGGACCGCACCGTGCCCACGCGCACGCCGCGGAACGTGACATCGGAATGCTCGAGCAGCCCGCCGGACCCGGCCGGTTCCACCCGCACGGTGAAGGTGTCCCGCAGTGGATCGACCCGGACGACATCGACGAGCAGATATCCGCCGCTGACCAGCAGCGTCGCCACCAGGCCCGCGGCCGCGATGCCGTTGACGTGCCGGTTCGCCCAGCCCGCGGTCCGGAGCAGCAATTCGGCGGCGACTTCGAGCGCCACCCCGGCGAACCAGATGCCGAAGGTGAGGACGAGCGCCACGGTGTAGCGGACACCGCCACGGGGGTATTCGTTCATCGCCCGCCACCCTGCAACCGGCCGAGGACCCGCGCGAGGACCTCGGCGAGACTGCCGACGAAGGCGCCGGGGTCCGATCCGTCGGGTAGCCTGCTCCCGTTCGGGTCGGTCAGGGCGCCGACGCTGAGGTAGGAGATCGTCGCCGCGACGGCGAGGCTGGTGCCCTGGGTGGTGGCCAGCAGCGACGGGTTCAGCGCGTGCAGCTGGTCGAGCGCGCCCGCCAGGTTGTCGCCCATCTGGGTGAAGCCGGTCATCAGAGCCTGCACGCTGTCGAAGAGCCCGACGAAGTCGGCGCTGCTGGTGGAGGTGAACTCGCCCAGCGCGCCGAGGGTGGTCGAGACCTCGGTGGTGAGCTCGGTGATCGCCCGGTTGTTCTCGGTGAGCACCGAGATCAGCGGCGGGAAGGTATCCGCGGCCTGGCCGAGCTCGGCCCTGCGCTGGTTGAGCGTGGCGCTGAGCGCATCGAGACCGTGCAGAACGGCGTCGATCTGGCCGGTCCTTTCGTTGAGAGCGGTCAGGGTCGCGGTCAGTTCGGTGAGCAGATGCGAGAGCTGGGGCCCGCGTCCCGCGAACATCGAGTTCGACTCGCTGGTGATCCGGGCGACCTGGCTGAGCGCACCGCCGTTGAGCAGCATCGACAGCGACATCATCAGTTCCTCGACCGAGGCGCCCGCCGAGGTGTGGTCCTTGTCGATGACGTCGCCCTCGGCCAGCATCGGTGTGCCGGAACGGAGTTCGGGCAGCACGATGGCGACGTAGATGTCGCCGAGCGGTGTCGGCTGACGGAGTTCGGCCCGCGATCCGCGCGGCAGGCGCACGTCCGCGCGGATCTCGAGCTCGACCGTCGCCACGAAATCGGTGGTGTCGAGGCCGGTGACGACGCCGATGTCGGTGCCGCCGGTCTTCACGTGCGCGCGATCGGGCAGGTTCAGCGCGTTGTCGAACAGCGCCCGCACCGTGTAGGTGGGGCCGTCGAGACCGGGCTTGGGCAAGGGCATGGAGTCGACGGTCACCGTGCAGCCGGCCACCGAGCAGGCCGCCACCGCCAGCACCGCAGCAAGGGACAGACGCCGGCTCATCGGGTCAGTCCCAGCAGCGCGGCGAACAGTCCGAAATCGGGGCCGAAGTCCTGCAGCCTGCCGGTTCGGCAGCCGTCGGCCCGTAGCTCGACCCGCTGGCAGAACAGCGAGAGCAGCTCGTTGTCGAGCAGGCTCTTGTCCGTCAGCAGGTGAAGGCGAACGGCCCGGGCTTCGGGACTCACCGCGTTACCCAGGTTGCCGAGGAACAGCGGGGCGATGTCGACGATCTCGGTGAGTCCTCGCGCGTGGTCGCGCATCTGGGCGGTGATCGTGATCAGTCGCAGCAATGCGTCGGTCAGCGGTTGCTTGTTCTCCCCGACGACAGCGCTGGTGTTGGCGACGAAGTCGTTGATCTGGGTGAGCACCGCCTGCAGTCCCGGGGACTGCTCGCGCATCAGGGTGACCAGCTGGGTGAGCCGGGCACTGAAGTCGCGGACCGTCGTGTCGTTGTCGGCGAGGATCTGGGTGACGTCGTTGAGCCGGACGATCGCGTTGGAGATCTGGTCTTTGTTGGCCAGGGTCACCTCGAAGGCGCCGGAGAGCGCGTCCAGGGTCTCCCTGATGCGGTCACCGTTGCCGTCGAGCAGCGGGAACAGCACCCGGCTCGCCATCGGACCGTCGGAGTTGTTGCCCGCCAGCGCCTTTCCGATGTCGTCGAAATTGCGGAGAATCCGGTCCAGCTCGACGGGTGTCCTGGTGCGGGCGAACGGAATGTGGCTGCCGTCGAGCAAGGTGGGCCCGCCGGTGTAGGCGGGAGTGAGTTCGATGTGGCGGTTGGTGATCATCTGCGGGGAGACCAGCGCCGCGATCACGTCGGCGGGCAGGTCGACCTCGGGATCGACCACCATGTGCACCTGCACGTACTCGCCCTTGGGGACCAGCTCGGTCACCCGGCCCACCGGCATCCCGAGAACGGAGACTTCGTTGCCGACGTACAGGCCGGCGACATTCTCGAAATCCGCCGTGATCGTCTTCTCCTTGCCGAGCAGCCGGTCCGGCAGCGAGGTCAGGCTGTGTGGCAGCGCCGAGCAGCCAGACAACAGGACTGCGACAGCGGCCAAAACAGCCATCCGGACGAATGTCGTGCGCATCAGCGGCAACCTTCCACGGCCTGAACGGCACACAGCCAGTTGTCGGGGAACATCCATGGCAGATAGATCTCCCCGTAGGGGCCGTTTCCGAGAGTGTTGTTGAACTGCCGGAGCGTGACCGGCATGATCTGGAACAGGTTGTCCAGATTGGCTTTGTTGTTCTGCAGGCCCGTCGACATCGTGTTCAGATCGGCGATCAACGGTGCGAGCTGTCCCCCGTTGTCGATGCCCATCGCCTGCAGGTCCTTCGAGACCGCGGCGATACTGTCCAGGAGCTGGGTGACCAAGGATTGTCGTCGGGCGACCGCGTCACCGATGGCCTGACCACGGGTCAACAGCACGAGCACGGCGTTCTGGTTGTCGGACACCACGCTCGATACCTTGTCGATATTGCGCAGCAGCTGCTCGACCTCGTCCCGGCGATCGCTGATGACCGCGGCCAGCGAACCCACCGAATCCAGTGCCGCCGCGGTCAATTGCGGCGAGTCCCCCATCTGCCGGGCGAGTGCGTCCAGCGAGGCTCGCAAGGCCACGGGGTCCATTCGTTCGAGGTGCTCGAAGGAGTGGGTGTATTTCCCGTCGTTGACGACCTTGGCCAGGTTGTACGGAACCTCGGTCCGGTCCAGGGGAATTCGGCGGCTTTCGGGCGCCGAGAGCGCGCCGGGATCGAGCTCGACATGCATCCGGCCCAGGAT
>NZ_JBHWZY010000703.1:0-3679 GCF_042727815.1 Nocardia sp. NPDC060220 | reverse complement strand
GCTCCCCGACAACCGGATCCGGCTCGACAGCACCGAGGTGCCGTACAACCTGAGCAAGGTTATCCAGGACCCGAAATACACCTCCTCGTTCGAGCGGATCGAACGGATCGACCCGAACAAACTGCGCACCGCGCTCGATGTGTTCAGCGCCCAGCTGGGCGATTCACCCGCCATGGCGGTGCAGGCCCTCGACAGCATCGGCTCACTCGCCCAGGTCATCAACAGCAGGCGTGACGAGGTCGACACACTGCTGAAGAGCATGGATCAGGTCTCGCAACTGGTCTCGGACAACCGCAACAGTGTGTTGGTGCTGCTCACCAGGGGTGAAGCGATCGGGGCGGCGGTGCAGAAGCGTCAGACCCTGCTCACCCAGCTGCTCGACAACGTCGCCGACATGTCGAGGCTGCTGCAGGACATGGGCATCGAGAACAACGGTGAACTCGGACCGCTGATCGCCAACCTCAACACGATGGCCGACGGCCTGACCAAGAACAAGGAGAACCTGGACCGGATCTACGAGTACGCCCCGGTCACGTTGCGCCAGTTCAACAATCTGCTCGGCAACGGTCCCTACGGCGAGATCTGGGCACCGTGGATCCTTCCGGACAACTGGCTGTGCTTCGCACAGGCCGTACAGGGGTGCAACTGATGAGGACCGAACGCACGAGCAAGCTGGCGGCGCTCTGCTTGGCCGCGACCCTCGCCTCGGGCTGCGCCCTGCTGCCCGACAGCCTGACCGGACTGGGTAACCAGGTGCTCGGCGAGCAGAAACGCATCAGCGCCGACTTCGAGAACGTGGCCGGACTGTATGCGGGCAACGAGGTCTCGGTACTCGGGGTGCCGGTCGGAGTCGTCGATTCGGTGACACCACGCGGCAGCTACGTCGAGGTGGTGATGTCGGTCGACCGCGACGTGCGCATTCCCGCCGAAGCGATGGCGGCGCTGGTGTCGCCGCAGCTGATCACCAACCGCCATGTCGAGCTCGCTCCGGCCTATACCGGCTCAGGACCCGAGCTGGCCGACGGCGCGCATCTTCCGCTGGAGCGCACCAGGACACCGGTCGAGCTGGACCGGATCCTGGCCAACTTCGATCAGCTGGGCGAGGCGCTCAAGGGCGACAGCCAGAGCGGGCCCATGGCGAGCCGGGTGCTCTTCCCACTGCTCGACGGCAACGGCGACCGGCTGCGCGAAACGCTCGACCAACTGTCGGCGGCCTTCGAGCTGACTTTCGCCAACAAGGATCAGATCGCCAACACCATCATCGAACTCGGTGAGATCACCCAGATCGTCGCCGACAACGATCAGACCGTCCGCGATTTCAGCGGTCGCATCACCGAATTGGTCGCGTTGTTCGGGCAGCAGTCCCCCGGTCTGCAGGCGGTGCTGACCCAGCTCGACGACTTCATCACCAATACCTCCTCGGTGGTTGGCCAGAATCAGGATCAGCTCGCGGGCGCGCTCACCAAGTTCGTCGCGATCGCCGCCCAGATGCGGGCCAATGCCCGCAATCTGACCGAGATCATCGACGTCGGTCCGCTGATGTTCCAGAACTTCGACAATGCGATCAGCCGGGAACACCAGGCGCTGCGCCTGCACGGTCTGCTCGACAAGATCGTGCTCGACAGCGAGGAGGTCTCGCTGTTCTGCGAGCGCGTGCAGATGCGGCTGGACGGTTGCCGCACCGGCAAGATTTCCGATATGGGCCCGGACTTCGGGCTGACCGCCGCGCTGTTGGGACTGACGAAATGACTCTGCGCACCACGTTGGCCGCGGCCTTCTGCGCCGCCGCCGTGGCCGCATCGAGCAGCGGCTGCTCGATGACCGTGGCCGAACTGCCGATGCCCGAACCGGGCATCGGCGGGCCCGGCTATACCCTGCACGCCACATTCCGCGACGCGCTCAATCTGCCCGATCGCGCCCACGTCAAGATCGGCGGCACCGATATCGGTGTCGTCACCGGAATTTCGACGACCGCGTTCCTCGCCGATGTCGAGATGCTGATCCGCACCGACATCCAGCTGCCGCAGGGCACCACCGTGGAGCTGCGCCAGGCGACACCCCTCGGTGACATCTTCGTCGCCATGACCCTGCCCAGTGCCGAGGCCGCCGGGCCACCGCTGCGTGCGGGCGCGACCATCGGCGCCGAGCACACCGCATCGGCCGCCTCGGTCGAGCAGTTGATGATGTCGGTGTCGATGCTGATCAACGGCGGCGGACTCAATCAGGCGGCCAAGGTCACCTCCGAGCTCAATTCCATCTTCGCGGGCAAGGCGCCCCAATTGCAGCACCTGATCGGGGAGATGACCTCGGTCATCAGCGCGCTCAACGCACGCACCGGCGACCTCGACGCGACACTCGCCGGGTTGTCGGTACTGACCGGCGAATTGGCGCGGCGCAAAGCCGAACTCGGCGCCGCGGCCGACAGCTTCCCGCAATTGATCGGACTGTTCGCCGAGAACAACCAGGCCATCGTCGAGCTGATCAACAGGGTGGCCGTGACGATGGACGCCCTCGGCGACTTCAGCGCCACGAACGGGCCGCAGTTCGTCAGCCTGTTCCAGAGCATCCAGAATCTGATGTCCGGGTTCGCGCAGATGGGCGATGACCTGACCGGCACGCTCGAGGGCTTCCACAGCGTCTATCCCTCGGTGATGGACAGCATGCAGGGGCCGACCCTGGCGGTCGGAGCGATCCTGTCCTACCTCGATATCGGTGCGATCACCGATCCGGCCGGCAGCCGCTGGCCCGACGGCACCGATGTGCCGGCGTTCCTCGGCAGCATCACCGACGTGATCGCCAAGGTGACCGGCCGCCTCACCAGCACACCGCAGCAGCCGACCCACGAGGGGCCCCGATGAATTCACCGTTGTGGGAGTGGCTGGTTCGCCGTCGCATCGCGGTAGCCAATGCCGGCCTGGTCGTCGTCCTGGTGCTGGGCAGCCTCTACCTGGGCGGCGCCGTGCTACGGATCGACCCGACGAGTTCGCGCTACGTTGTCACCGTCGAACTGGCCATCTCGGGTGGGCTCACCGCGGGCAGCGACGTGACATTCCGTGGCGTTCGGGTCGGCCGGGTCGATGACGTGCGGGTCGCCGGCGATGGGGTCGCGGCGGTAGCCGAGATCGAGGAGGGCACCCGGATTCCGGTCGGCGGCACAGTCGCCGTCGCCCGATTGTCGGCCGCGGGCGAGCAGTACCTGGATTTCCGCCCCGATACCGACACCGGACCCTTTCTGCGCGACGGCTCCGTCATCGCCCGGGCGGACACCGCCGTGCCCGTGCAGGTGCAGTCGGTTCTGGCGAACATGACGGGCCTGGTCGGCGGATTGAACCCCGACCGCCTCAATGTCATCGTCAACGAACTCGACAAAGCGCTCGCGGGCGGACCGGACGGCTTGCGCAACATGATCTCCGGGATCAGTCGTGCGATGGCGGGGCTCACCGATCTGCTTCCGCAGACCGAGCAGCTGCTGCGCAATCTGGAAGTCATCGCCGCGACGACCGCGCACGCGCAACCCGACCTCGGCACCCTCACCAACGCGGGTAGCGCCCTGTTCCAGCAGTTCTCCGCCGCCGACGCCGAATTGCGGCATCTGCTCCAAGAGGGGCCGGGTCAGCTGGCGACGCTCGGGGGCTTCATCTCCCGCACCCACGACCCGATCACGGACCTGGTGACGAAC
>NZ_JBHWZY010000702.1:0-3686 GCF_042727815.1 Nocardia sp. NPDC060220 | reverse complement strand
GTATCCGCTATGTGCACACCGACGCCACCAGCGAGGAGTCCGTTCAGGCCGCCATCGACGAGGCGCAAACCCTGGGCCCGCTGCGGATTTCGGTCGATACGCACGGCGGCCCCGCCAGCGGCGGACGACTGGTCGGCAAAGACGGCAGCCCGCTCGCGCTCGACGGCTTCCGCACCACGATCGAGTTCTACCTGACCGCTGTGTTCAATGTGCTGCGGCTCTCGGCCGCCGCCATCGCCAAGCAGCAACCGCTCGACGAAGGCAGTCGCGGCGTCATCGTCAACACCGCCTCGATCGCGGCCTACGAGGGCCAGATCGGCCAGCTCCCCTACGCCGCGGCCAAAGGCGGCGTGGTCGGCATGACCCTGGTCGCGGCCCGCGACCTGTCCCCGCTCGGCATCCGGGTCGTCACGATCGCACCCGGCACGTTCAACACCCCCGCCTACGGCAAGGCCGCCGATCGCTTGGAGGCCCACTGGAGCACGCAGGTCCCCCACCCGAAGCGGATGGGGCAGTCGCCGGAGTACGCGCAGCTGGCGCAGTCCATCATCGAGAACGACTACCTCAACGGCGAGGTGATCCGCCTCGACGGCGCAGTCGAGATCTCGATCCAGCTCGGTGTCGCCGACGCCATCGCCGACGTCGTCGGATCCGGGCGCACCCTGCGTCAGCACAACCTGGTCGCGTTCGGCGAGTCCCTGTGCGATTCCGAAGGCGTCCTCATCGAACGCACCGGGTCCGACCGCGACGACCGCGCCCGCAACCAGCTCATCAACCGCATCCAGGGCGTCGTCTTCGCCCAGCAGTACCTGATGCTCGACTACGACTGCCCCAAGTCGCTGTTCGACCAGGCCGTCGCGATCACCCCCGGGCTGGAGTCACCGACGGTCTCGCCGCTGACCGATCCCGAGTGGGTCGCCGTGCGCGCCCTCGTTCCCCGCAAGCAGGGCAACGAACTGATGGACCGCCTCGCCGACCTCGGCGCCAAGGCCATCCTCGCCACCGACATCCGCTCCTGCCGGGCTTTCTGAGCCCTGACGACCGGAGGCCCCTCACCTGTGTTCATCCAGGTGAGGGGCTTTCGTGCAGGTGGAGCTTTCGGCGTTCCTACTTCGCCGACAGACTCTCGAGCGCCTCACGAATGAAGCACAACGGGCAGATCGGGTCGAACGGCGCCGTCGGGTAACCGCCGATCACCGGTTGCGCAATCCGCGGCCCCGCTGACGTCTCGGCCGATGCCACGGTCGGGTAGATCCCGATCGACACCGCGACAGCCGCGACGGCCACGGCTCTGGACATGGTGCGATTCATCTGTCTCCTCAGCTCGATGGATGACAACCCGCGACGGCGGTGCACCGACAGGTCGCTACCGAGGGGATTCCCCTACGGACCGAGGGTAGTCGTGGTCGCTTCGACCCCGCGATGGATACCTCGCCGCGAGTAGGCTGGAATCGCAGATTTGTCCGGACAATCAGTGATCGGGGCGAACATGTCGAACAAGAACGAGCACGAAGAGAAGATCGAGAAGGAGCAGGTCGAGCGCGAAGAGGAACGCCGCCGCCTGCAAGAAGAAGAGGATCGTCGCCTGCAGTAGGCCTGCCCCTCGTACATCATGCAACCGATCATGTGGTCAGCGGCGAGATCCGCTCAGGCTGAACGCAATCGGTGTGCCCTCGCGATTCCGTTGCTACCTTGCGTTTTCTCGATGAGGAACAGCAAGGAGTCACCGTGTCGCAGACACAGCCCGAGCCTCGGCCGGGCAGCGCATTCAGCTGGAACGAAGACTGGTTGGCTACCGTCGTCGGGCTCGTCCTGATCGGTCTGGTACTGGTCGGCGCGATCCCTGATTGGCTGGTGCCGTGATGGGGGAGACCGGGACGACGTCGGAAACCGCGGCGTTGCAGGCGAATGCGCGGCCTGCGGTGCGCGACATCGTGGCCGGGATCGTGCTGGTGCTGGCGCTGGGCGCGTTGACGCGGTTCTTCGACACCCATGTTCCGCAGTGGGCCGCGGATACACCCTTCAAGCGGGTCGCGAAGACGGTCGAGTATCCGGTGTACGCGATCGCGATCGGGTTGATCGGCAATGTGGTGCTGAGCAAGATCGGCCTGCGGGACCGGCTTTCGGCCGGTTTCCGGACCGAGTTCTTCATCAAGACCGGGGTGGTGCTGCTCGGCGCTTCGATCAATCTGAAGATTCTGGTGACAGCGGCCGCTCCGTCGATCGTGCAGGCGCTGGCGTTGATCACCATCGTCTTCGGGTTCACCTGGTGGCTGGGCGGGGTGCTCGGTCTCGACGACAAGTTGCGGGCGCTGCTGTCGTCGGCGGTGTCGATCTGCGGGGTGAGCGCGGCCATCGCGGCGGCGGGTGCGGTGCAGGCACGACGCGAGCAGATCGCCTACGCGGCGTCGCTGGTGATCATCTTCGCGCTGCCGTCGATCTTCCTGTTGCCTTGGCTCGCTGATGTTCTCGGGCTTTCCGATGCGGTGGCAGGCGCGTGGATCGGTGGCAATATCGACACCACGGCCGCGGTGGCTGCCGCGGGTGCGCTGGCGGGTGAGCAGTCGTTGCAGATCGCGACGATCGTCAAAACCACGCAGAACGCACTCATCGGTCTCGTGGCGATCGCGCTCACCGCCTGGTTCGCGTTCCGCGTGGATCGTACCGAGGGCGCCGCTCGTCCGAGCCTCGGCGAATTCTGGGCCAGGTTCCCGAAATTCGTGCTCGGGTTCATCGCCGCCTCGATCATCGGCACGCTGTATCTGCAGTCGGTCGACAAGAAGACCGGCGCCGCGCACATCGCCGTCATCAACGACCTGCGCACCTGGTTCCTGATCCTGGCCTTCGTCTCCATCGGCCTGGAGTTCTCGCTGCGCGGGCTGCGCGAAGCCGGGTGGCGGCCGATCGTGGTCTTCGGATCGGCGGCGGTCGTGAATCTCGCCGTCGGCCTGGGTCTTTCGGTGTTGCTGTTCCGCGACTTCGCGGTCTGAGTGCCCGCTGCGGGCAGCCTCAGGAATCAGCCCGGCTGCTCGCGGTCGCCTCGGCCTTGATCTGTTCGAACTGCGCGCCCATCCGCGCGGCCAGTGCGGTCGCGGCCGACAGCGGACGGACCATCACCATCAGTTCGTCAATCTTGCCGTCCTCGTCGAGGTGGACGAAATCGCACCCGGTGAGTTGTTTGCCGTCCACGGTGGCCTCGAACACCAGGGCGTGATCGCGCCCTTCGCCGATCTCGCGCACGTAGCGGAAGTCTTCGAAGACGCGGATCACCGCGCGCAAGATGGCCGCGGTGATGGCCTTGCCGGGATAGGGCTGGAAGGCGACAGGGCTGGTGAAGACCACATTCTCGGCCAGCAATGCCTCGATGGCCGCTTCGTCTCGTGCTTCGACCGCCGTGCGGAAAGGATGCATCTGTCAGCTCACCTCATATTCAACGAGTTGCATAGGGTGTGTGCAGCTTAACCCGGACAGTGAGTGCGGTCATACGTCTTCGGGGAGACGTTCTGTCACCAGGTCGGCAGGGGCCGGGGCCTGGACCGGCCAGCCCGGGTAGGGCGGTGGCGTGCCGCCGTACTCGGGGCACAGGGGCTTGAAGTCACAGAACTTGCACATCGAGTTGCGAGTGGGCGGGAAGTCCCCGGTTCGGCCCGCGTCGATGATGGCTTGCCACAGCGCGGTGAGGATGC
>NZ_JBHWZY010000701.1:0-3687 GCF_042727815.1 Nocardia sp. NPDC060220 | reverse complement strand
GGTATCGAGGACGGTTCCGTCCGAGGTCACATTGGCGATACCGACTGCAGTTGCTCCCTGAATACTCACGGACGCCATTTTGCCCGTTGCGGCCGGTGCGGTGTGCCGCGGGCCCTGTGCGTTCGACCACGCGGTCTGCTTCGCCCGGATCTCCGGGATCGGGGCGCACCCGTACTACTGTCGAAGATGTGACTCTCGATTTGCGTGCCGACCCGATCAAGTTGACCGCCGCCCTCGTCGACGTGCCGAGTGTGTCGCGTGACGAGGCCAAGATCGCGGATCTGGTCGAGCAGGCGTTACGGGAGCAGACCGCCGGGTTCGAGATTCTGCGGCACGGAAACGTGGTGCTGGCGCGCACGCGGCGCGGGCTGCCGACGCGGGTGATCCTGGCGGGTCATCTGGATACCGTGCCGATCGCGGACAATGTGCCGAGCCGACCCGACGAAGTCGACGGTGAAGCGGTGCTGTTCGGTTGTGGCACAGTCGATATGAAGTCCGGCGATGCGGTATTCCTGCACCTGGCCGCCACGATCGCCGATCCGGCCCATGATTTGACGCTGATCTTCTACGACGGCGAGGAGATCGCCGCGGAGTTCAACGGCCTCGGGCACATCGAGCGGGAATTGCCGGAATGGCTCGAAGGCGATCTGGCGATTCTCGGTGAGCCCTCGGCGGGTTGGATCGAGGCAGGCTGCCAGGGCACGTTGCGGGTGCGCTTGACCACCGCGGGTGTGCGCGCGCATTCGGCGCGAGCGTGGCTGGGGGAGAACGCGATTCATGGTCTCGCGCCCGTGCTGGCGCGGTTGTCGGCCTACGAGGCGCGCGAAGTCGATATCGACGGTTGCGTGTACCGCGAGGGGCTGTCGGCCGTGCGGGTCTCGGGTGGGGTCGCGGGCAATGTGGTGCCCGATGTCGCCGAGGTGGATGTGAACTTCCGTTTCGCCCCCGATCGCAGCGTCGAGCAGGCCGTCGCGCATGTCCGCGAGGTCTTCGACGGACTCGATGTCGCCTTCGAGGTCACCGATTCCTCGCCCGGCGCCCTCCCCGGCCTGACCGCACCGGCCGCTCGCACCCTCATCGACTCCGTCAACGCTCACGGCGGTGGCGGCGTGCGCGCCAAGTACGGCTGGACCGACGTGTCCCGCTTCGCCGCCCGCGGTATCCCCGCCGTCAACTTCGGCCCCGGCGATCCCAACCTGGCCCACAAACGCGACGAGCACGTCCCGCTCAGCCAGATCACCGCCGTCACCGCGATGCTGCGGACCTACCTGTCGAAGCCCTAGCCGCTCACCAACCGCCGGTGAACAGGGCCGCCAGACCGGGGACCGGGTCCGACGCGTTGGTGGTGTTCGCGACGGCGACGACGACCATGCTCAGCGCGAGCGCGGCCGAGAAGGTGCCGAACACGGCGAGGACGCGGCGAGAGCGCCGGTCGGCGGACCAGACGGCGGCACGCCACAGGAAGGCGCACACCCCGACGAGCGAAACGGCGGTGACGGCGGCGAGCGCGGCCATCGCGACGTGATAGCGAGCGAACTCCTCGA
The DNA here is from genome assembly GCF_042727815.1 of Nocardia sp. NPDC060220. Classification (NCBI taxonomy): domain Bacteria; kingdom Bacillati; phylum Actinomycetota; class Actinomycetes; order Mycobacteriales; family Nocardiaceae; genus Nocardia; species Nocardia sp. NPDC060220. Next base: position 2,143 of record NZ_JBHWZY010000701.1, on the reverse strand, counting down.
TCATCACATCCAGCGGGGGTGTTCGGGTGCCGTCGGCCAACCGCTGGTCGACCTGGGCGAGGACCGTGGCGGGCTCGTCGCCCGGCAGTAAAGGAAACAGCGAGGCGAAGGGCGTCAGCGCGCCCTGCGCGTTCGCGAGCACCAGCACCAGCGAGCACAGCGCCAGCACCGTGGCGGCGCCACCCGATGCCGCGAGCGTCACCCGCTGACCGCGTCCGGCCGCACCCGCCGCGAGGAACGCCCGCCAGAGCAGCACCGCCAGTGCGACGAGCACGGCCAGCAGCATCGCCGCGAGCACCGCTTTGGCGAGGTGATAGCGGAACCAGTAGTCGACCACCGTCGTCAGCTCGGCGGGGAAGTCCCGGGTTCCGGTCTGCCAGTACTCGGCGAAGGCCGTGCGCAATGCTCGCCGCAGATCGCTCTCGTCACCGAAGCCGGCGCCCGTACCGTTCGCCAGCAGGCGCGGCGCGACGACGAACGCGGCGATCAACGCACCGGCCAGGGCGACCAGCACCGCGAGAACGCGACCGGAACGCGCCGGAACTGCAAGCGACACAGAGAATCCTTCGGCTCGATCGAGTGCGCGGGGTGGCCGTGGCCCGGCCGATCCGCCAACTGCGCGCCCGTGCCCGGAATCCAACACAGTAGGTTGGGTTCATGTCTACCGATTCCGCTGATGAACAGGTTGGGAAGGCCAAGCCGAAGTTCCGTGGGCCGGTGATGTTCCGCCGCGAGCGCAAGCCCGGCGTGCGGACCGCCGACCGGAACCTGCTCGACACGCGGCAGGACAGCGAGTGGGTGCACACCGACCCGTGGCGGGTGCTGCGGATCCAGGCCGAGTTCGTCGAGGGTTTCGGTGCGCTCGCGGAGATTCCGCGCGCGGTGACGGTGTTCGGCTCGGCGCGTACGGGTTCCGATCATCCCGAGTACGTGGCGGGCAAGGCGATCGGCACCGCGCTCAGCGAAGCCGGTTTCGCGGTGATCACCGGTGGCGGGCCCGGCGCGATGGAAGCGGCCAACCGTGGCTGCTCGGAGGCGGGCGGCTACTCGATCGGACTCGGCATCGAGCTGCCGTTCGAGCAGGGGCTCAACCGGCACGTCGACCTCGGCGTGATGACTCTCGACGAGTCGGCGTTCTGACGCCGAGGCATCTGGCACAGCCGGTGCCGCGAGCGGGCCGGTGTCCAGTTCGCGGCGGTGCGTTGGACAGCGGCCCGCAGGTCAACTCACCCCTCGGGGTGCAGTGCGCGGCGAAGTGCGGCGTGCTGCTCTGCGATGATTCGCTCGACCACCTTGACACCGCGAACAGCGGTCGCGCCGTGGAATACTCCGGGATAGAGGCGCAGCTCGGTGCTCACGTCCGCTTGTGCGAGGCGGCGGGCATACTCGATGCCCTCGTCCCGCAGCGGGTCGTATTGGCCTACTTCGATGTACGCCGCCGGGAGCGCGGACAGATCAGTCGCGGTGGCGGGTGCGGCATATCGAGTCCAGTCCTCGCCGTCGACCAGTGTTCCGCCTGCTGTGTAGTGCTTCCAGGCGTTGACGGCTGCGGCCCGGGCCAGCATCGGGGTGTCCGTGAGTGTCGTCATGGATTCCGTCTCGCCGCGGTGGTCCACGGCGGGGATTCCGAGCCACTGCAGCCGCAGCGAAGGGCCACCGCGATCCCGGTTCAGCAAGGCGACGGCGGCGGCCAGTCCACCTCCGGCGCTCTCCCCTCCGATGGCCAGCCAGTCGGGGTCGATGCGGAGTTCTTCCGCGTTGTCCACCGTCCAGAGCAGTGCGGCGTAGCAGTCGTGCAGGCCGGCGGGAAACGGGTTCTCGGGCGCGAGTCGGTAGTCCACCGACACCACGACCGCGTCCACCGCGGCGGTCAGTTCGGTCAACGCGGAGTCGTAGTCCGCGGGCTCGCCCGTGACATATCCGCCGCCGTGGAAGTAGACCAGTGCGGGCAGTGAGCTGACCTGTGCGGTGGGGGAATACACGCGCACATTCACCGCGGGTCGGTCAGTGTCGCCGGGCACCGTGTAGTTCCGAATCAGAATTGTGTCGGGAAGGTCCCGCGCGATCGAGCGAGTCATTTCCTTCACCATGGCTCGCGTTGCCACCGGGTCGGCGAAATCGAACGTCGGCAGGGCCGGTACCC
>NZ_JBHWZY010000700.1:0-3699 GCF_042727815.1 Nocardia sp. NPDC060220 | reverse complement strand
GGTCGATCCCCGGGAAGCCGATCATCACGATGCCCCCGCTCCAGCTGCCTTCCTTCACTTCGTGTGGTGTCACGTGCACGAGAAAGCGGCCTCCGTACGGCTCGAAGGTGGCGGGAATGCGCTCGATGTAGTCGGCGATGTCCGCGTGCAGCGGGGCGTCCTGCAATCTGGCGATGGCGTAGGCGGTCATGATTCTCCTCGGCTCCGTTGCGGCTCGATGCTCGAAATCGCGTTGTCGTCACCAAGTTAGGTGGCCGACAGCGATCCGGAATCTGTCGTCTATAGGTACTGAGGAGACAGCCGCCACGGCTCTACTGCGGCGCCTGGAAGCCGCCGATCGTCTGTTCGAGCAATTCGGCAAGCCGCAGTGGGGTGCGGTCCTCGAACTGCGGGCCGATCAGCTGCACCCCGACCGGTAGGCCCTCGGGTGAGCGTCCCGCCGGGATGGCGGTGGCGGGCAAGCCGGGCATCGTGGCAACACCGGCCCAGACAAGCTGGTCGAGATACGGGTATTCCGCACCGTCGATATCGAGCCGGCGGCCCAGCAGGTCGGGGTCGTGATCGTGGGCGAACGCGGGCGTGGGCGTGATCGGGCACACGACGGCATCGAATTCGGTGAACAGTCGCCGCCAGCCGGCGCGGTGGAGTTCGCGACTGTTGTTCGCTTCGAGCCAGGCGCGGTGGCTGAACACCAGCGCGCGTTGGCGCACCGCGACGAGACTGCGATCGTCGACGCTCAGCTGTGCGACTCGGGTCCGCAGTTGCTCGTAGGCGTCGACGGGAAAACGCGCGCCCGCGCCGGCGAACAGCAACTGCATGTAGACCGTCGCGGCTTCGGTGAGATCAGGCAGCAGTGAACTGTGCCGTTGCACGCGGGCGCCACTGTCGACCAGCGCGTCGGCCACCCGGTTCACACCTGCGCGCACCGCGGATCCGGTCGGGATGAGCGGATGCTCGTCGAGGATCAGGACACGGAAGTCTGCGAGTCGCTCGTGGCGCGAAGGTGGTAGTGCCAGGTCGTATGCCACACCGTTCGTCAGCGGGTCCGGTCCGGCCATGACGTCGAGGAGCAGGGTGAGGTCGCGAGCCGTACGCGCCATCGGACCGACGACCGCGAGGTCGAGATCGGTCGGCAATGCCGTCGCGGGCGGTGCGACCATGCCGCGGGTCGCTGCCAGCCCGAGTGTCGGCTTGTGTGCGTAGATGCCGCAGAAATGCGCGGGGGTGCGCAGCGAACCGCCGATGTCGGACCCGATGGACAGCGCACCGAATCCGGACGCCAGTGCCGCCGCGGACCCGCCGGAGGATCCACCGGGGGTGCGAGCGTGATCCCACGGGTTGTTGGTGGTGCCGTAGATCTCGTTGAAGCTCTGCACGTCCTGCAGTCCCAGCGGCACATTGGTCTTTCCGAGCACCACCGCGCCCGCAGCGGCGAGCCGCGACACCTGCACCGCGTCCGCCGGCGGAGAGTAGTTCGCGAATTGCGGCATGCCCCAGGTCGTGGGAAGCCCGGCGATGTTGTAGGACTCTTTGACCGTCACCGGAATTCCGAGCAGTGCGCTGTCGGCACCGCGGGCGCGTGCCTGGTCGGCACGGTGTGCGGCCTGCCTCGCACGGTCGAAATCACGCACACAGATCGCATTGATCGCCGTGTCGTCACGCTCGATACGGTCGATTGCCTCCTCGGTCAGTTCCACCGATGACACCGCACCCGCCCGCAGCGCGGAGACGAGTTGTTCGGCCGATTGAAAGCTCCACTCCATGAATCTGACCGTACCGAGCTGTCGTGGGCTCTCGCTCTCGCTGCGCGCGCCCCTGTCCGCCCAGATATGGCCAACGGTTCACCCGCACTGAGGAATTCGCGTCCAGGTTGTGCCGTCGACAGAGAATCATCCCAGTTCACAGCGCCGACGCCACGGGGCACAGGCGCACGTCGGCCACGAAATACCGCTGCGCACAACGCGAGGGATGTCTCACTGCGCATCTCGACGATCGAGGTTTTCGACAGTGGGTGTCCTGGGTAGTTCGTTCAGGGCAGTCGCCCCGCCCTCACCGGATGGACCGCGCTGCCGCGGTGCCGACGGCCGTCCGCCGACTGATCGGCACCGGAATTTCGCCGAATCAACTGCCAGGAGAAAAATGCGTTCTGTCACAGCCGGTGCCGTCGCGGTAGCCGTCGCCGCCACCATCGCCTGCCTCGCCGGGCCGGCCAATGCCGTCGACAACCCCGCGGAGCCCAACGAGATCATCACCATCGACCTCAATCTGCTCGGGTGCTCCATCGGTGCCGGGCTCGGTGGCGAACTCGCCGCCGCGTTCACCGGAGCCATGACGGGCTCAGCCACCGGATCGAGCAGCAGCGTCGACACCGGCTTCGCCTCCCGCCTGCGTGCGGCCGGCTGCTTGCCGTCCTGGAAGTAGCCAGACGAACACCGACGCCGAGTCACCGGGAAGCTGTCCTGCTGGCGACTCGGCGTCGGTCTCGTACAGGGTCCGCTGGCGGCCGACTCCCGCTTCGGGTACGACTGGAGGCGAGCAGAGGGGGAAGCTGTGCGGGAATCGAAAAGCGCGACATCAGCGATCGGTCACGGGGCAGGTGGGCGAAGAGTGCGTTCCACCGAGGAATGGCTCGCCTACTTCCAGCAGAATGCGCTCCGGCAGCGTGAGATTCCGTGGCAATCGAACGGGGTCGGGGCATCTCCCGCCGAGATGGCACCCCTTCGCCGGTCGCTGCAGGCCTGGCAGCTCGGCGAGACATCGGATGGACAGCATCTGGCGGCGTCCGCTGACCGATTTGCCACTGCCACCGACGATCCCGCGTATCGCGATGTCATCGACCTGTTCATCCGTGAGGAGCAACGCCACGGCGCGCTGCTGGGCCGGATCTTGGACGATGCGGGCATCCCACGGCGACACGCTGATTGGGGCGACACACTCTTTCGCAGACTTCGGTACAGCATCACCGACATCGAGGTCTGGACCACCCCCGTGGTCATGGTCGAAGTTCTGGCGATGGTCTATTACAACGCGATCCGTCGGGCTACCGGCTCACCGGTCCTGCGTACGGTCTGTGCCCAGATCCTCGCCGACGAAGTGCCCCATGTGCGGTTGCAATGTGAGCGACTCGCGGTGCTGCTGCACACCCGCTCCCGCACCCGCTACCGCTGCACCATGCTCGCCCACCGTGTCCTGTTCCTCGCGGTGATGCTCCTGGTGTGGGTCGGTCACCACCGCGCGCTGCGCGCCGGCGGCTACACATGGACGCACTACCGCCGGGCCGCCTACACCACGATGAACCGAGCATGGCGACGCATGGATCCGCAACGCTACGTCTGGACCTGATTCAGCCCAGCAGCTTTTCGATGAGGTCGGTCGCGCGCACCGTCCCGCCTTCGGCGTGTGCGTCGGCGCGCAGCCGAGCGCAGCGGCGAGCGACGTCCGGATCTGTGACCATGTCGTGCAGAGCCTGGCGGAGGTTCGCGGCGGTGGCGTCCGCGGTGTCGATGCGGCGCGCAACCCCCAGTTCCACGAGCCGGTCCGCGTTCATGAACTGCTCGGCGCCCTGGGGCACGGCGATCATCGGGACACCCGCCAGCAGTCCCTCGCCGCAGCCGCCCATGCCGGCGTGGGTGACGAAGGCGTCCGCGCGTTCCAGGATCGCCCGCTGGGGAACCCAGGAGTGCACTTCGACATTGGCGG
>NZ_JBHWZY010000699.1:0-3712 GCF_042727815.1 Nocardia sp. NPDC060220 | reverse complement strand
ATTGGAACCAATAATAATTATTGGCACTGACATTCATCGACACACTATTGAGTTCTCAAAGAACACACGCACACACTTCTACCCACAACTTCTCGGAGGGGTTTCGGTGAGGCAAGGGTTCAAACTTTAGCTCAGGAAGCTCACCGGAAGCAAGTTCCGATCAAGTAACCCTGAACACATGATCAGTCAGGCGCTCAACGTCCTACCTCGTGTCCCGGCCGCTGGGCGGCTGAGTTGGTGTCCGTGTCGCTCTGACTCGAATAAAGTTACGTGCCGACCAACACGAAGTCAAATCGGCTGGTCAAGGGCGGTTTCCAAGCAGCGGACCGGCGGTGAACCAGCTCGGTGCGGCCGCGGTGAAGCGGTGGCGGTCCCACTGTCCAGCGCCGGCGGGGATCGCGCCGACTATCGGGGTCTCGGTGACTCGCGGAAGGTCGTCGCGATTGCACCGGGAGGCGAGGTCGGGATCGGTCGGCCAGGAACCGATGACCAAGCCGGCGCAGGGAACACCTGCCGCGGCGAGGGTCCGGGTGGTGAGTTCGCTGTGGTTGAGGGTGCCCAGGCCGGCCGCGGCGACAACCAGTACCGGTGCACCGATCTTCTGGGCGAGGTCGAGCAGGGTGAACTCGCCCATCCGCACCAGCAGTCCGCCCGCGCCTTCGACCAGCACCCAGTCGGCATCGGCGAGCGATTCGACGGCGGCGACGGTATCGCTCAGGGTCAGCAGCGGCATGGCCGCGCGCCGCGCGGCGGTGTCGGGAGCGAGTGGTTCCGGGTAGCGAGCGAGCTCGAGCGTGCGGGTCACCCCGGTCAGTCGGATGACCTCGGCGAGGTCGCCGGGTTCGCCGGGGGCGATGCCGGTCTGCGCGGGCTTGCAGACAGCGACCGTGCGCCCCGCTGCCTGCGCGGCCGCGGCCAGTGCCGCGGTGACGACGGTTTTGCCGACGTCGGTCGAGGTGCCGCTGATCAGCAGGACAGTCATGCCGTCACCGATTCCTTGCCGCGGGCCGACGCGAGAACGTCGCCGAGGACCTCGGCGATCGTCTCGAGTTCGGCGGATGTCAGGTCGGCGCGGGCGGTCAGCCGCAGCCGTGAGGTGCCTTCGGGAACCGACGGCGGGCGGAAGCAACCGACGTCGAGGCCGCGGGCGCGGCATGCCTGCGCGGCATCGAAGGCGACTTGAGCTTCGCCGAGGACGACGGAAACAACCGCGGAATCCGGTTCGGGGACCCCGGCGATCCGGGCGATGTCGGCGGCGCGGTCGAGGACGCGGGTGGCCATCGACGGGTCGCGGCGCAGCAGCGACAGCGCGGCGCGAGCCGCACCGACGGCGGCGGGAGCCAGGCCGGTATCGAAGATGAAGGTGCGCGCGGCATCGATGAGGTGGGCACGGATTCTGGCATCGGCCAGGACGACGCCGCCCTGGGCGGCGAATGCCTTCGACAGCGTCGCGGTGATCACGAGGTCCGGTTCGCCCGCCAAGCCCAGCTCGTGCACGAGCCCGCGTCCGCCCTCGCCACGGACCCCGAGTCCGTGCGCTTCGTCGACGATCAGGATCGCGCCGTTCGCACGGGTGACGCGATGCAGGTCGGCCAGTGGTGCGAGATCGCCGTCTGCGCTGAAGACCGAATCGGTGAGTACCAACGCGCGCTCTTCGGTGCGCTCGGCGAGCAATCGTTCGATCGCGGCGACATCGCGGTGCGCAGCGATCGCGACTCTGGCGCGGGAAAGCCTGCACGCGTCGACCAGTGAGGCGTGCGAGCCCGCGTCGGAGACCACGAGGGTGCCGCGTCCGGCCAGCGCGGTGACCACGCCGAGGTTGGCGGCGTAGCCGGTCGCGAAGACCAATCCTGTTTCGGCGCCGACGAATTCGGCCAGTTCGAGTTCGAGGAGTGCGTGCTCGGTGGTCGTTCCGGTGACCAAGCGAGAGCCCGTGGAGCCTGCTCCCCAGCGCCGCACCGCCTCGATCGCGCCCTCGACGACCTCCGGGTGCCGGTGCAGGCCCAAGTAGTCGTTGGAGGCGAGGTCGATCGCGGACGACTCGGCGACGCGCTCGCGCAGATGCCTGCGTAGCCCCGCGTCGACCCGTTCGGCCGCACGCTCGTCCAACCAGCTCAACGGATCCGTACTCACAGTTGAGCAGCATACTTGAACACCGTTCAGGACGGTCGGGCTCATGCGATCGAGGCCTTCACCGCCGCGCCCACGGCCTCGGTGATGGCGGCGATGTCGGCGCTGGTGCTGATGAACGGGGGCATCGTGTAGACGAGATTGCGGAACGGGCGCAGCCAGGCGCCCGCGTCGACGGCGGCATCGGTCGCGGCGCGCATATCGACGGGTTCGTCGAGTTCGACGACGCCGATCGCGCCGAGCACGCGGACTTCGGCGACACCGGGCAGCTCGGCCAGCGGCGCGAGGCCGGCCCGCAACTCCGACTCGATCCTGGACACCTCGCCTCGCCAGTCCCGCGAGCGCAGCAACTCGATCGAGGCGACCGCGACGGCGCAGGCCAGCGGGTTGCCCATGAAGGTCGGCCCGTGCATCAGTCCGCCGTGTGCCGCGCTGATGGTCTCGGCGATCCGCGCGGTGCACAGCGCCGCCGCCAGGGTGAGGTAGCCGCCGGTCAGCGCCTTGCCGACGCACATCACGTCGGGCGCGACGCCCGCGTGGTCGGCGGCGAACAGCTCGCCGGTGCGGCCGAACCCGGTGGCGATCTCGTCGAAGACGAGCAGCACGTCGTTGTCGTCGCAGATCCGGCGCAGTTCGGTGAGGTAGCGCGGATCGTGCCAGCGCATGCCGCCCGCGCCCTGGACGACCGGTTCGACGATCACCGCGGCCAGTTCCTCGCGATGATCAGCGACGGCGCGTTCGAGCTCGGCGACGTAGCCGGGTTCGAACTCTCGTGGCGGCGCGGGGACGAAGACCTGCTCGGTGAGGACGTCGGTCCACAGTGAGTGCATGCCGCCATCGGGGTCGCAGACGCTCATCGGGGTGAAGGTGTCGCCGTGGTATCCCCCGCGCCAGGTGAGCAGCCGGTTCTTCGCCGGGCGCCCGGCGCCGCGCCAGTACTGCAGGCACATCTTGGTCGCGACCTCGACCGACACGGAGCCGGAGTCGCAGAGGAAGACCTTGTCGAGACCCGCGGGCGTGAGTTCGACCAGCAGTTGGGTCAGCCGGGTGGCCGGTTCGTGGGTGAGCCCGCCGAACATCACGTGACTCATGCGCTGGGATTGCGCGAGCAGGGCCGCGTCGAGGACCGGGTGGCAGTAGCCGTGGACGGCCGCCCACCACGAGCTCATCCCGTCGACGAGTTCGCGGCCGTCGGCGAGAGTGAGTCGCGTTCCTGCCGCGCTCGCCACGACCAGCGGCTCGGTGGTCGCGGGGAATCCGCCGTAGGGATGCCAGACGTGTTCGGCATCGAGGGCGGTGATCTGCTCGGGGGTCAGGTCCACAGGTTTCCTCGTCGTCGCCCGGTGCTGCCGAGACGACAGCCTTGAACACTGTTCAAGTTATCACCTGCCGTCATCGGCGGGCGGGGTGTCGGCATGACTGGCGATCGCAGCGGGGAGCCGGGCGAGGGCGTCGCGGACCACGGCGAGCGATTCCGCGCCCAGCTCGGCGGCGATCACCCGTTCGATGCGCTGGATGTGCTGCCCGGCCAGCGACATCACCTCCCGACCGGCCGTGGTGGTGACCACCAGCCGCGCGCGCC
>NZ_JBHWZY010000698.1:0-3715 GCF_042727815.1 Nocardia sp. NPDC060220 | reverse complement strand
GACGGTGAATTCGTTGGTGTCGAAATGCCACGGATGCGACATCCCCGGCTCGACCACGTTCAGGCACAAACCTGCCAGTGGGTCGGCGAATTCGTGCAGATCCTCGAGTTCGAAACAATCGGCGACGAAGCGCTGGAACACCGGGTCGGTGTAGAGGCGCTGGATCAGCGCCTCGGCGGGGATCCGGTCGCGGGCCACGAACGCGTTTCCGCGATCGAGCACGATGCGCGCCGGATGGCCGGCGGGCAGGTCGGCGTCGAGGGGAATGTTGTAGGCGTTGACCCGCTCCACCTTGTAGTGGGCGTGCGGCGCGATCGCCTCCCCCTCGGCGCGCAGCGTGTCGAGCAGCTGCGGGCGGATGAACTCGCGCAGCACCGTACAACCGTCCTCGGCCAGCTCGGCGCGGGCGGCGTCGATAGCCGCCTGCCTGCCCGAACCACCGAGATCGGTGAGTGGATACCGTGCGATGTCGACGATTTCGTCAAGCCCCCGCGTGCCCGTCATGTACCCAGTTTGCGGGAATATTCGGGCGAGCGCCCGTGGTTTCGACAAATCGGGCGTATCCCGGGAAGATCACAATCGGGCGAAATCAACTGTGCGGCAACAGTTTTCGTAGATTCAACCTGGGTTTCGGTACTATCACGGTAGGCTATTACGCCCTATCACGCGCCGCTGTCGAAAGATTCACACGCGTGCGTCGAGTGCGACTCGCAGATCGTCGACCGACAAACCGATCAGCGACTCCCGGAATACCCGCCCCGGCGCCGCGGGAACCGCGATCTCGCACGGAATCACCAGCAGACCGCAGCCCGCGCCCTGCGCCGCGAGCGAACCGGTCGGCGAGTCCTCGATCGCGACACAGTCACCCGGGTCGACCCCGAGCAGTTCCGCGGCGCGGCGGTAGATGGCCGGATCGGGCTTGCCGTGCGCCACCTCGTCACCGCAGACGGAGGTGTCGAAGAAGTCGCGGCCGAGGGTATCGAGGCCGTATTCGGTGAGCGAACGCTTGGTGTTGGTCACCAGCGCGGACTTCATGCCCGCCTCGCGCACCATCGCCAGCGCGTCCTTGGCGCCGGGACGCCACGGGATCGGGCCGAGCATCAGCTCGGTGACCCGGCGCTCCAGGAACTCCCCCGCCTCGACGATCGTCTGCGGCGACGGGTCGAGGCCGATACCGTCGAAGAGCATGCGCAGCGCGTTGGGGCCGGAGGCGCCGATCAGGGCGTGGCGGACCTCGTCGGTCAGCTCGCGACCGTGTTCGCGGGCCAGTTCACGAACCGCGATGTCCCACAGCTTCTCCGAATCGAGCAGCGTGCCGTCCATGTCCCACAGCACCGCGGCCGGTCGCGCGCTCACCTGTTACTCGCCTCGTTCTCGTCACACATCGCCGAAGTGCCCGGCGCTCGCCGGACCCCGTTCAGGGTAACGGGTCCGCCTCAGACGCCCGATCCGGCGATCTGCAGGTTGCCCGCGTCGCCGGAGACCTGGATCCACCGGTTCTCCGAGGTCACGGTGCCATTGGCGAGCTGATAGGTGAGCGTGACGACCGCGCGGTTCGGCCCGTTGGGGGTGATCGAGCCGACAGTCACCGACCGCACCGACGACCAGAACGACGAGTACTGCCCGAACCCGCCGGTCTGCGCCTGGTAACCGGGAGCGAGCTGCGCCCACGCCCCGCCGATATTGCCGGGCAGCATGCCGTAGTACCCGGCGATGAACTGGTTGATCCGGTCCGGGGTCGGCGGACCGAACGGCGTGGTGGTGATGGTCGCGCTGGTCGGTTTCGCGGTGGTGGGGGTCGGCTTGGCGGATGTGCTGGTCGGGGTCGCACCGGCGCTCGTCGCACCGCTCGGCAGGGCTTCGGGCGGGGCAGACACGGTGATCGTTTCCTGCTCGGGCACGATGACGACCGTGCTCACCTTGCCGTCGACCACGGTCGTGACGGTGACCGGCGATGCCGGGACCTGCGCCTGCTGATCGGAGTCACCGCCCCGGTCACGGGTGACCACCAGCACCACCAGCATCACCGTGAAGGCGGCGACGGCCGCGGCCAACAGCAGCACGGCGCGGCTGTTGTTCGCGCGGTCGGTGCGCGACGGCGGGACGGGGAACGCCGGATGCAGGCCGGAGCCGTCCGTCGGCCCGGCCGCGGCCTCGGCGCGCAGCTGCGCCTGGGCACCGGCGCGTTCGACACCGTCCGCGGCCGAGGACGCGGCGTCGCGCGGCCGGACGAGGCCGGGATCGCCTGCCGCCGCCTGCCGCACCGCGCCTGCCTGCCCGGCCCCGCCTGTCGCCGCTCGGCCGATTGCCCCGTCCGCTCGGCTCGCCGCGTTGCCGCCCGCGCCCGACGCCGCACTCCCGCTCACGTCCGAGGCATGCGGTACGCCGGTCGAATTTCGGCCCGAGATGGCCGAGCGGGCAGCCTTGGCCTTCGCGAGACCGCTGCCGAACAACGCTGCCGCGCCCGACTTCGCCGTCGCGCCCCCGTTCGTGGGTGCGCCGGCAGGCGGAATCAGCGACGTGGCCGCCTCGCTCATCGGCAGAATCTTCGTGGCCGAGGCGGGCAGTGCCGGAACACGGCCCGCCGCAACGTCTTCCAGCGCGACCCGGGCCTGCGCCATCGTCGGCCGGTCGTCGGCGGACGCGGTCAGCAGCCACATCAGGACCGGGGCGAGCGGGCCCGCGTTCTTCGGCTCGGGCACCACACCGCGCGCGACGGCGTGCAGCACAGCCAGGGGGTTGTCGCCCTCACCGAACGGCGGAGCGCCTTCGGAGGCGGCGTACAGCGTGGAGCCGAGAGCGAACACGTCGGCGGCGGGTTTCGGGTTGTCGCCGCGGGCGATCTCGGGCGCCAGATAGGCGGGGGTGCCCGCCAGGAAGCCGGTGGCGGTGACGGTGACGTCGCCGGTCGCGTGCGAGATGCCGAAGTCGGTGAGTTTGACCGTGCCGTCGTCGCCGACGAGCAGGTTGGCCGGTTTCACATCACGGTGCATGATCCCGGCGTCGTGCGCGGCCGACAGCGCGGCGGCGGCCTGGGCGCCGATCCCCGCCACCTCGATCGGCGGCAACGTCACCCCACCCGCCAGCTTCACCGCGAGGCTCGGCGCGTTCATGTATTCCATGACCAGCCACGGCTGGCCGTCCTCTTCGGCGACATCGAAGACGGTGATGGCGTTGGGATGGTGCAGACGGGCCGCGATCCGGCCCTCCCGCATCGCACGCAGTTTTCCTTCGAGTGCTTGCGTACCGGTGAGACCGGGTGCGAGCAGCACTTGCTTCACCGCGACAGTGCGCCGCAGCCGGACATCGGTGGCGCGCCACACGACCCCCATCGCGCCCGTGCCGATCGGGTCGGTGAGTCGATAGCGTCCCGCGATCAACCGATCCGATGTCATATCGTGTGCCCCTCCTGTTTACCGCTGAGTCGTCTCGCCCTCCGCGCCACAGCGGGATGAAACTTTCGAAAATCCTACGTGCTGAACTGCTTCGATCCTGTTGCGGGACAGCCCGGTCCATGGACCCAGCGCCGCATCGTGACCAGACTCACATGCGTCGCAACGACAATCGGACCGGTCCGCGGGACCGGTCCGATCTGCCGACGCGTGTATCTCTGTGCCTGCAGTCTCTCAGGCGTTGAAGTATTTCGCCTCCGGATGCAGCAGCACGAACGCGTCCGTCGACTGTTCGGGGTGCAACTGCAGTTCCTCCGACAGCG
>NZ_JBHWZY010000697.1:0-3722 GCF_042727815.1 Nocardia sp. NPDC060220 | reverse complement strand
CCGTGACGGTGTGCTTGTCGTTCTTGACGATCAGCTGGGCGGGTTCGGGAAACAACGCGCGCAGGGCGGCCGGTTCGCCGGTGCCGAAGATCTCCTCGGCCTCGTCGGCGCCGAGGAACGCCACATCGGCGCCGCGAAGATGCGCGGCGAGTTCGTCGGTGGCCTCGTCGACGCGCGAACCCCACACTGCCGGACGGTAATTCAGGTCGAAGCTGACCAGCGCACGACGGGGCCTGGCGAGCAGCGCGCGGGTGAGTTCGGTCGCCGATTCCGACAGCGCCGGGGTGATGCCGGTGAAGTGCACGAGATCGGCGCCCTCGAGCAACTCCGCCCGGTCCGTGAGATCGGCGGGCGACAGTGCGCTGGCAGCCGAACCCGTGCGGTAGTAGTGCATGCGGCTGGCATCGGCGTCCAGATCGTTGGCCAGGCCGGAGCCCGCACCACGTTCCTTGACGTACAGGCCGGTGGGCCGCATCGGGTCGACCGCGACCGCCGCGACATCCACGCCCTGCGCGCTGAGCTCGGCGACCAGATATCGCCCGAATCCGTCGTCGCCGACCCGCGACAGCCAGGCCGCCGACACGTCGAGCTGGGCGAGCACCACGGCCACGTTGGCCTCCGCGCCGCCCGCGCCCCGATCGAACCGCGCGGACAGTTCCAGGGGTCCCGCGCCCGCGATCAGCACGGCCAGCCCCTCGCCGACAGTGACCGCCCTGGGCGGAGTGGATGTTGCCTGGGTCACCTTGTTCGCCCTTTCGTGCTTGCGGTCACTGCCTTCGAGATGCACAATAACGAGCAGAAACATTCAGCGCAACCACCGTTGCATACTGTGCAATGTTTGTTCGATATGACTGATCGAGCCGCCATCCCGGGCTCGGTCGACAGAAAGGGATGCTGTGATCATCGACAACGACGTCGTGGACGCCCTCGCCGACGAGTTGCTCGGACCCCACGACAAGAGCGCGCCGCCCGCGGCGTGGGGCAGCGCCGTGCGCGAATATCTCGCCGGCGCACCGCGACTCGACCAGTGGCAGACGCCGTTGCTCACCCTCGACCGCGGCAGGCTCGACGCGAACCGCGACCTCATGGCCGAGTGGACCGCCACGGCGGGCGTGGCGCTCGCCCCGCACGGCAAGACGACGATGGCGCCGCAGCTGTGGCGCGAGCAGCTCGTGGCCGGATCGTGGGGGATCACCGTGGCCACCGCGTGGCAGGCGCAGCTCGCGCGCTCGTTCGGTGTCGGCCGGATCATGCTCGCCAATACCCTGCTCGACCCGGTCGGGTTGGCTTGGGCCGCAGCGGAATCCGCACGTAAGGCCGACTTCGAGTTGTACTGCTGGGCCGACGGCGTCGCCACCGTCGAACTGATGGACAAGATCCTGCGCGAGACCGCCGCGGGTTCGCGGGTGCGCGTGCTGGTCGAGCTGGGGGGACCGCACGGCCGGACCGGTGCCCGCACCCGGGCCCAGGCGCACGCGGTCGCCGCCGCCATCGGTGCGAGCGAGCGGCTGAGCCTGGCCGGAGTCGCGGGCTACGAGGGCGCGCTGGCTCACGATCGCAGCGTCGAGGGTGTCGCGGCGGTGCGCGGCTATTTGCGCGAACTGGCCGCGCTGCACACCGAACTTGTTGCGGTAGGCGCCTATTCGGGCCCGGCGGTGGTCACCGCGGGCGGCAGCGCCTACCCCGAGCTCGTGGTCGAGGAACTCGCCGGACTGGCCGACCCCGGGGGTGCGCGCGGTGTGCCGACCACGGTGGTTCTGCGCAGTGGCGCTTACGTCGTCCACGACGACGGCTTCTACGCGGGAATCTCCCCGCTCGCCGCGCCCGCGAAGGAGCCCGGCCTCCGGTCCGCCATGCACGGTTGGGCCAGGGTGGTCTCGCGGCCCGAACCGGAGCTGGCCCTGCTCGACGGCGGCAAACGCGATTTCCCCTTCGACGAGGGTCTGCCGGTGCCCCAACTGGTGGTCGGCGGCACTCTTCCACCGAACGCGGTGGTCACCGCGCTCAACGATCAGCACACCTTCCTGCGGTTGCCCGGCGCCGATGCGGCCGATCTCCCGGTCGGCTCCGTCGTGCGCCTGGGTCTCTCACACCCGTGCACCGCGTTCGACAAGTGGCGCCTGATCCCGGTGATCGACAGCGTCGACGCGCCCGATCCGCGCGTGATCGATCTGATCCGCACCTACTTCTGACGGATGACCATGACGCACCTGCTCTTTCGTGACATCGACATCGTCGACGGCACCGGCGCCCCACGCACCAGGGGCGATGTGCTGGTCCGCGACGGCCGCATCGCCGACATCGCGCCACCCGGCACTGTCGACTCCGGTGCGAGAGTCGTTCCGGTGCAGCCTGGTTCGGTTCTCGCGCCCGGATTCATCGACATGCACGCGCATTCGGACCTCTACCTGCTCACCCATCCCGATCACTTCCCGAAGATCACCCAGGGCGTCACCACCGAGGTGATCGGCCAGGACGGGCTGTCGTACGCGCCGATCGACGATGCCGCACTCGCGGTGGTACGCAAGCAGATCGCGGGCTGGAACGGTAACCCGGGGGACTTCGACTTCAGCTGGCGCACCGTCGCGCAATACCTGGACCGCCTCGATCAGGGCATCACGCCCAACGCCGCCTACCTCGTCCCCCAGGGCACGCTGCGCATGCTCGTGGTCGGCAGCGAGCAGCGGGTCGCCACCGCCGCCGAGATCGACCGGATGTGCGCGCTGTTGGCCGAGGGGTTCGACCAGGGCGCGGTCGGCATGTCCAGCGGTCTCACCTACACACCCGGAATGTACGCCGACACCGGCGAACTCGCCGCGTTGTGCTCGGTGGTCGCGTCCTACGGCGGCTTCTACGCACCGCATACCCGCTCCTACGGCGCGGGCGCGCTCGAGGCCTACGCGGAGATGATCGGCCTGGCGACAGCGACCGGCTGCGCGCTGCACCTGACCCACGCCACCATGAACTTCGGCGTGAACCGCGGCCGCGCACCGGAATTCCTCGCGATGCTCGCCGCGGCTCGTGCCGACGGCTGCGACATCACCCTCGACACCTACCCCTATCTGCCCGGCTCGACCACCCTGTCCGCACTGCTGCCCAGCTGGGCGATGTCGGGCGGTCCCGACGCCGCACTCGCTCGGCTCGACAATGCGGCCGAGCGCGCCAGGATCACCGACGATGTCGACGTCAACGGCTCCGACGGCTGCCACGGCGTCACCGTCGAATGGGAGACCATCCAGATCAGCGGCGTCGGCGACGACGCGCTCGCGGACACGGTGGGCCGCACTGTCGCCGAGCTCGCGACCGAGCGCGGCACCGCCCCGGCGGAGGTGTTCTTCGACCTGCTGCGCCGCGACCAGCTCGCCACGACGATCCTGCAGCACGTCGGCCGCGAGGAGAACGTGCGCGCCATCATGGTCGACCCCGGCCACATGGGCGGCAGCGACGGCCTGCTCGTCGGCGCCCGACCGCACCCGCGCGCCTGGGGCACCTTCCCGCGCTATCTGTCGCGCTATGTCCGGGAACTGGGTGTGCTCGATCTCGAGGACTGCGTGCATCACCTCACCGGCCGCCCGGCCGCCCGGCTCCGCCTGGCCGAACGCGGCCTCGTCCGGGCCGGTTATGCCGCCGACCTGGTCGTCTTCGATCCGGCGACGATCCACGACACGGCGACATTCGAGCATCCCCAGCAGCAGGCCCGTGGCATCCAGCACGTACTGGTC
>NZ_JBHWZY010000696.1:0-3725 GCF_042727815.1 Nocardia sp. NPDC060220 | reverse complement strand
GGACAGAGCGGGACATACTACTTTTACGATGGCCTCTTCCGGATTGAGATGCCGGTTGTGAACCCCACTTCGGCGGACATTGTGACAATTCGTTCGTCGTTCGGCGGCCGCGACCTGCTCTTGGACTGCTCGCTGCGCTTCTTCAGCGAAGGTCCTGAGCCGGACGGAACCTTCCTGCTGCATTCGGGCAACTACCGCTTCTTCGGCGGCCAGGTGCAAATGAGGATGTCCACCGTCTTCGCACTACTTGGTGTAGATGGAACGGACGTCGTCGGAACTCCGCTCTACCTCCAGCTGTCGGGCGCTGATCTGTCGCCCGGAGCGGCGCTGTAGGCGTGGTGTGTCGTGGAGATGCTTGATGTGCGCAAGCACGATCCCGAGGAGTACGAAGGGAAGGGGATAACCATCCGCGGCTGTCTGTATCGGATCGGTCCCCAGCTCGGCTCGGGTTATTCGAAGTTCGTCCATGTGTTGCGCAACGCCAGATCGGGTCTGCACCTGAATGTGCTCGCGATCTATCGTGACGCCGACTCGGGCCGACAGGAGCTGGGCCGTGAACTGGCTGTCAAAGCTCTCGATGATCTCATGGAGGGACAAAGCGTGGTGCCCAGTCTCATGGAGGTCGATCTGCCGGGCGGAGTCGCGTACATCCAGGACTACGTAGGCCCCTATGAACCCGCGCCGAGTCAGGACATCGTGTCTGCGGAGCGACTCATGGTGGCCGGTGAATGGTTTGAGGCCGCCGATATGTTCTCGCGTGTTCTCGAGACGCGGCCGGACCACACCGTCGCACTGTTCAACCGCGCATCAGTCCTCAACTCCATGCGTCGCCCGGACCTGGCGGCAAACCTGATGGCGCGGGTTATCGACATCGAGCCGAACTACCGTGCCTACCTGCGCGACTACGTGAAATACTGCTCGGCCGCCGAAATGCCGATCGAGGTCATGGACGGATGGAGGGCCATCACCGAGCGCTACCCGCACGACACCAGCTGTCGACAATACGTCGACAAGGTGCCGCGACAGGCCGCCGCGCTGCACAACAGGGGAGTCCAACTGGCGACCGAAGGCCAGTGGAATGAAGCGGTAGCGTCGACAGAACGGGCGATCGAGTCATACGTTCGACTGGCCGAATTCGATCACAAGAAATTCGATCAGGAGCTGGCAGAGAGCTTGTTGAACTATGGGATATTCACAACAGCGGGCGGCAACATAGTTGGCGGCATTCAACCGCTACTTCAGACCATGCGCATCGCCCATGAGTACGGGCGTCACGATCTGTATGACCTTGCCGCACACGAGATGCGGCAAGCATTGGCGCTCGACCGGCAGACTGTGGCGGAGGAACTCGAGCGGTTGACCGGAGGCCCGGTACCACCATGGTTCGGCAATCCGAGCTAGCGTGCGGCGGCGCATGTACGCGCGGATTCAGATACGCACGTCTGCAAGAGAATTGGTGGCTTCGGTGGATGCGCAGGGCCTGATGCGAGCGCACGGACACTCCTCGAGAACCCACCACTGAGTGGGTGACCAGCGCTCGAGGTGGATGAACGTCGAGCGGGCACGGAGTTGCGGGCAGAGATTCGGCACAGGCAGCAGCTGCGCAATCGCATCGCCCAGCAAAAGGCGGTCGATGACTGCGTCACCGCCGGAATCGGGAATGGTCACGACCCGATTGTCACCCCGCTCGGTCACCTGGCGCCATGACACCGCCGTCGAAGAATTCGAGTAGTGGATTACGCGCGTGATCATCGCCCCTGGTTACGACAATCAGAGTCTCGAACAGTGGCCAGCCCGTTGTACCGACGAAGCGAGGAGGCTTCCATGACTACCAGGCCAGTGCACAGCACATTCCGGATTTCGTCGGGCTTTCGAACGCCGGATCGACCTGACCATGACGGTATCGATTTCGCCGCACCGGCAGGCACGCCAATCTTCGCACCGGTGGACGGTGTGGTCGTCGAGGGTGCGGAACGCCCACCGGGGTCGGTGTCGGGGTTCGGAAACTGGGTGTGGCTGGATGCACAGGACAGCCGCGGTGTTGATCTGATCTTCGGCCACATGCGTCATGCGAGCATTCTGGTGAAGCAAGGCGATCGGGTGCGGGAGGGCGAACAGATCGCGAGTGTGGGGTCGGAGGGCCAATCCACCGGTCCGCATCTGCATTTCGAGGTGTGGGGCCCGCCCGGGCGCATCGGCGGTGAACCGAGGAATCCGCAGCCTTTCCTCGAGGGTGCGGTCGACCCCGGCACGCAACCCGACCCCGGTACCGACGGGTCGAGCCCGGAGGCCTTCCCACTGCCGCGAGGGTTCTTCTACGGACCGTTGGAGGGCCCGGCCTCGTCGATCTCCGGGCGTCACGGCAGCGAACGGCCCGAGTGGATTGCGGGCTTGAAGCGCTGGCAGCAGGCGCGGGGCCTGCCACAGACCGGTGTCTACGACCAGACAAC
Organism: Nocardia sp. NPDC060220; assembly: GCF_042727815.1. Taxonomy (NCBI): domain Bacteria; kingdom Bacillati; phylum Actinomycetota; class Actinomycetes; order Mycobacteriales; family Nocardiaceae; genus Nocardia; species Nocardia sp. NPDC060220. Next base: position 1,275 of record NZ_JBHWZY010000696.1, on the reverse strand, counting down.
CGCCGACGCGGCGCGTTCGGTTCAGTTCGCGAATGGGTTCACCCCTGATGGACTGATCGGCCCGGCGACCTGGCGGGCGGGATTCACCAGCACCTCGTCCGGGGAGCGTCCATCGAGGATGCAGCTGGTCGATCACGCCGCGGCGCGCCCCGGGGCGCAGGCAGTGAAGGCCGACGGATACCACGGGGCTGTTCGCTACCTGGTGGACTCACCTGAACGCGGCCTGATCAACAAGAAACTCACTCCTGAGGAAGCCGCAGGGTATCTCGATCTGAAGATGCCCCTTGTCAGCAATTGGCAAAAGGGAAAGAACGCCACTGCCGATTGGCGCCGCGGGTTCGACGGCGGTGTCGCCGACGCCCAGGCCGCCGACGCGTGGCACCGGCACTGCGGCGGCCCGGCCGAGGCTCCGATCTTCTTCTCCATCGACGACGATCTGTCGCTGTCCGAGTGGAACAGCATGGCCACCCACTATCTGCGCGGCGCGGCGTCGGTGCTGGGCAAGGAGCGCGTCGGCGCGTATTGCAAATACCTGGCGTGCGATTGGGCAGTCGAGGACGACGTCGTCGGCACGTGCCGCGACGGCAGCGGAAAACGGTTCCTGTGGCAACCCAACACCTGGCTGGGCGGTAGGCCGCTCGGCACGATCTCCGCGCACGCCTGCCTGTTCCAGCGGCTCATTCACCCGCGCGACAACATCAAGGTCGCTGGGATCAACATCGACGTCAACGACACCCTCACCGCCGACTTCGGGCAATGGCAATACGCCGCCCAGCCCATTACCCCAGAACCGATCGTCGTTCCCGACCCGATTTCGGTGCGCGAACCCGACGGCTACGACATCGCCTGGCACGCCGGGCCGGGCTCCCGCTCCGGGCATGGCCCATACAAGCGGATCTACCTGCACACTACAGAGAATCAGGACTGGATCAGCCGCGCCGAAAACGTCGCCGACGGTCAAGCGGCCAGGCAGGACGGGTCATATCACTACATCGTCGACGACAACCACATCATCCAGACGGTCTCAACGAAGAACGCCTCCTGGAGCGTTCCGGTGCGCGGCGTCAACGACGAGAACCAGGATTCGGTGCATATCGCCCTCGTCGGGACCTCCGGCGCGATTCCACGGTGGACCACCAGTCCGAGCCCCAATGTCGAATCGAACCCGAAGCAGCGCTCCGTGTGGCTCGAGCACGACAAGATGCTCGACATGGTGGCCTTCACCATCGCCAAAATATCCGAGGAACACCACATCCCGATCGAGCGGGTCGACAT
>NZ_JBHWZY010000695.1:0-3735 GCF_042727815.1 Nocardia sp. NPDC060220 | reverse complement strand
CTTCTGGTAGTAGCCCGACATCGACGGGTAGTAGTCGGCGAAATCCGGTCGTTCGGTGTGCGTGCAGGCCGCGACGAACATGTCCGCGTAGTACTCCCACCCCGGACCGATCTGGGGGATCTCCGCCAGCTGATATTCCGACGTCAGATGGTGGACCAGGCGCAGTTCGGTGGCCGCGCCGGTGTCGAGCAACGTCACCTCGAGCCGCCACAGGCCGATCTGGTCGGTCGAGGAGACGCCGAGGTGGATCGGTGGGGTGCAGTCGTCGATGCGCATCGCCGACCACGGTTCACCCTCCTCGAAGCGCATCTGCACCCGGATGGTGTTGCCGGTCCCCGACTCGCCCTCCCAGGTGCCGTACCACCCCGAGGTCAGATGCGGATCGGTCAACCGTGCCCACACCTCCTCGATCGGCAACCCCAGCGACCTGGTGATCACCAGGTCCCGCCCGTCGGGCGTCGCGACGATGTCACCGGTGGGTATGGCCATGCGTGGTTCTCCTCGCCTCGGACGGACCGACCATGCCTGCTCACTCGACCGTACCCGTGGACTACGTCGACGCCCCGGCACAATGAGGATCATGACGCGAATCGAGACGGTCCGGGGCGACATCACCGAGCAGCAGGTGGACGCGGTGGTCAACGCCGCGAATTCCTCGCTGCTCGGCGGCGGTGGCGTCGACGGGGCGATCCACCGCAAGGGCGGTCCGCAGATCCTGTCGGAATGTCGCGACCTGCGCGCCTCGCACTACGGCAAAGGCCTGCGTACCGGCCAGGCGGTGGCGACCACCGCGGGCCTGCTCCCCGCCCGCTGGGTGATCCACACGGTCGGCCCCGTGTGGTCGGCCACCGAGGACCGCTCCGAGCTGCTCGCCTCCTGCTATCGCGAATCCCTGCGCGTGGCAGACGAACTAGGAGCGGCGACCGTCGCGTTCCCGGCGATCTCCACCGGTATCTTCGGCTGGCCGATGGATGACGGCGCGCGGATCGCGGTCGAGACGGTCCGCGCGGCCGAGACACACGTGACGCAGGTGCGGTTCGTGCTGTTCGACGATCGTGCCCTGGAGGTCTTCACCACCGCGCTCGGATAGCGACGAAAGGTGTCGGACCCCGGTGGCACACTCGCGGGCATGGCGGAAACCACTGTGCCGTTTCGGGTTCGGATCCCGATTCGGGTGTCCGATCTCGACCCGCAACTGCACGTCACCGGCTCGGCGTATCAGCAGTTCGCCGATCACGCGCGGTTCGCGTGCGTGACCGAGGCGGGAGTCTCGGTGCCCGACCTCCTCGCGGCGGGGATGGGGCCGGTCAATCTCGAGCTGAACGTTCGCTATCTGCGGGAGTTGCGCGCGAACGACACGGTCGAGGTCGACTGCCGGTGGGAGTGGGGGCAGGGCAAGACCTATCGGGTGGAGCACACCCTCACCAGGGCGGACGGTGAGATCGCCGCGACGGTGTCGTATGTGAGTGGACTGCTCGACCTGCGGGCGCGCAAGCTGGTCGCGGATCCGGCGGGGGTCTGGGCCGAGCACGCCCGCGATCCGGCGTTGCTGGGGCTGCCGCCGCGACCGGCGTGAGGATCGTGTCGTTGGTCGGCCCGAACGCGGGGATGCTCTAGACTTTCGAACAACTGTTCGTGTCTTCGAAGGGGTGGCCGGTGCGGGTGATGGGCGTCGATCCGGGGCTTACCCGGTGCGGGCTCAGCATGGTCGACAGCGGACCGGGCCGGAAGGTGGTCGCCCTCGATGTGGGGGTGGTGCGGACCCCGCCCGACGCCGAGCTGGCGTTGCGGTTGATGGCTGTCGCGGATGCCGCCGAAGAGTGGATGGATACGCATCGGCCCGAAGCTGTCGCGATCGAGCGGGTGTTCGCCCAGCACAATGTGCGGACCGCGATGGGCACAGCGCAGGCCGGTGGGGTGATCGCGCTGGCCGCGGCGCGGCGCGGGATCCGGGTGGCGTTCCATACGCCCAGCGAGGTGAAAGCGGCCGTCACCGGCAACGGTACGGCGGACAAAGCGCAGGTCACCGCGATGGTGACGCGGATTCTCGGTTTGCAGGTCGCGCCGAAACCGGCCGATGCCGCCGACGCGCTCGCGCTGGCGATCTGTCATTGTTGGCGGGCGCCGTTGATGGACCGGATGGCGGCCGCGCAGGCACAGGCGGACGAGGTCCGCCGCCGCTACGAACAACGGCTCGCCGAACAACGGAAGGTGGTGCGCGGGTGATCGCGTCGGTACGCGGGGAGGTGCTCGAGATCGCGCTCGATCACGTGGTGATCGAAGCAGCGGGCGTCGGGTACCGCCTCAACGCCACCCCGGCCACACTCGCCGGGCTGACCCGCGGCGAGCAGACCCGCCTGTACACGGCGATGATCGTGCGCGAGGACTCGATGACCCTGTTCGGGTTCGCCGACACCGAAGCGCGCGAACTGTTCGCGTTGTTGCAGACCGTCTCCGGCGTCGGCCCCCGCCTGGCGATGGCGGTGCTCGCCGTGCTCGAACCCGAAGCGCTGCGAAAGGCGTTGGCCGAGAGCAACGTCGCCGCGCTGACCAGGGTCCCCGGCATCGGCAAACGCGGCGCCGAGCGGATGGTCGTCGAACTGCGCGACAAGGTGAACCAGGTGGCCGTCCCCACCGGTCCGCCCGGTGCGCAAACCCCGAGTACCCCTGTGCGCGAGCAGGTTTCCGAAGCGCTCGTCGGCCTCGGGTTCCCGGCGAAGCAGGCCGAACAGGCCGTCGACACCGTCCTCGCCGACCAGCCAACCGCCACCACCTCGGTGGCGTTGCGCGCGGCGCTCGGCCTGCTCGGTAAGAACAGGTAGACCGTGGACGAAGACTTCGACACCTTCGCCGAGGCCGACGAATCCGACCTCACCGCCCGGTATCTCAGCACCGACGGCGAAGCCGAGACCGGCCTGCGTCCCACCTCGCTCGACGAGTTCATCGGCCAGCCCCGCGTGCGCGAACAGCTGGCACTGGTCCTGCGTGGCGCGCGTCAGCGCGGCGCCACCCCCGACCATGTCCTGCTGTCGGGACCGCCCGGCCTCGGCAAGACCAGCATGGCGATGATCATCGCCGGCGAACTCGGCACCGCCCTGCGCATCACCTCGGGACCCGCGCTGGAACGCGCGGGAGATCTCGCCGCCATGCTCTCCAACCTGGTCGAGGGCGATGTCCTGTTCATCGACGAGATCCACCGCATGGCCCGCCCGGCCGAGGAGATGCTGTACCTGGCGATGGAGGACTTCCGCGTCGACGTGGTCGTCGGCAAAGGCCCCGGCGCGACCTCGATCCCGCTCGACATCGCCCCGTTCACCCTGGTCGGCGCCACCACCCGCTCGGGCGCGCTCACGGGTCCGCTGCGTGATCGCTTCGGTTTCACCGGGCACATGGACTTCTACGACCCCGCCGAGCTGTTGCAGATCCTCACCCGCTCGGCCCGGATTCTCGGAGTGCAGATCGACCACGACGCCGCCGCCGAGGTCGCCGGGCGCTCGCGGGGCACGCCGCGTATCGCCAACCGGCTGCTGCGCCGGGTGCGCGACTACGCCGAGGTCAGGGCGGACGGCATCATCACCCACCCCATCGCGATGGCGGCGCTCGAGGTCTACGACGTCGACGCGCTCGGCCTCGACCGGCTCGACCGCGCCGTCCTCGGTGCGCTCGTGCGTGGATTCGGTGGGGGACCGGTGGGTGTATCGACCCTGGCCGTCGCCGTCGGCGAGGAAGCAGCCC
>NZ_JBHWZY010000694.1:0-3736 GCF_042727815.1 Nocardia sp. NPDC060220 | reverse complement strand
GTGCCCGAAATGTACTCCTCACGGTCGGCGGCCGCGGCGCGCATGCGATGGATCGCGGTGAGTACCGATTCCTCCACCGATCCGCCCGGCCTGCGCGGTACCTGGATCCGGTCGATGGGCGGCATGTGGGGCTGATCGGAATGGGTCAGCAGCGCACGGGCTCCACCCGCGCCCGCCGACACCCCGAGGATCAGCACCATGCGCTACATCGTGAACCTTTTCGGGCTAGCTGCCAAGGGAATCGGCCGAAGATTCTCCGGTCGATTGCCAGGTCGCGTGGAATGCGAGGTTTTCCGGGTCGTCGACCTCGAAATCGCCCGCGTCGTGACGGAATTGTGCCAGCAGTCGTAACAGGTCGCGGCCCTGGTCGGCGGGCAGGCCGGGTTCGGCGAACACCTCGGCGTTCAGTGCTGCCGTGGCTTCGGCCACGGATTTCCTTCCCGCGCTGGTGATTTCGATGAGAGTTGCCCGTCGGTCGCTGGGGTGCGGGACGCGGACCACCAGCCCGGCGGCTTCGAGCCGATCGACGGTATTGGTCACGCTCGTCGGATGCACCTGCAGGCGCGCACTCGCCTTGGCCATCGGCAGCGCGCCGGTGCGGCTGAAACTGAGCAGCTGCAGGAGTTCGTAGCGGGAGAACGTCAGCCCGGACGGTTTGAGCGCCTCGTCGACGCGCGCCATCACAATCTGCTGCGCCCGAACCAGCGAGGTCACCAGGGCCATCCCGTCGGCGACCGACTCCCAGCCGTGGGCGACCCACTGCCGGTAAGCCTCGGCGATCGGGTCCTCGGAAAGCGGTCTGGGCCGTGACATGAAAACGATCATTCCACGACCCAGCCGCTTTCCCACAGAGCGAGCGGCGGGAATTGAACCCGCGTTAACGGCTTTGCAGACCGTTGCCTAAACCACTCAGCCACGCCCGCCTCGCCATTGATAGTGCCGTGCTCCGGCGCCCGCGGCGAGGGTTGGGATCAGCGTGATCGCAACGTCAGTAGGCCACGGCGGGGCCGTGGACGGTGAGGCGGACGCGGTTGCCGGTGGTGGGGGCCTCGATGCCGGTGCGGCGGACACGGACGGTGCCCGCGCCCTCGGCGAGGTCGATGGTGACGATCACATCGGGGCCGCGGAAGTCGACGGCGGTGACGTGGCCGGAGTGCGATTCGTCGCCGATCACCTGGGCGGCGAGCTGTTCGGGGCGGATCATCAGGGTCACTTCGCCGGTGGGGGCGCCCGGCTGCACCGGGACGGGCCCCAGGACCGACTTGGCGGTGTCGGCTTCGCAGAGGGCGTCGAGGAGCACACAGTCCCCGAGGAAACGGGCGGTGAACAGGTCGGCGGGCCGGTGGTAGACCTGCTGCGGCGGCCCGACCTGGGTGAACCGCCCCGCGCGCATGACGGCGACCTGTTCGGCGAAGCTGAGCGCTTCCTCCTGATCGTGGGTGACCAGGATGCTGGTCATGCCCGCGGCGCGCAGCGTGTCGGCCACAGCCTGACGGGTGGTGGCGCGCAGGCCCGTGTCGAGGGCGCTGAACGGCTCGTCGAGCAGCATGAGATCCGGCTTGCGGGCCAGGGCCCGGGCCAGGGCGACACGCTGTTGCTGGCCGCCGGAGAGTTGATGGGGTTTGCGGTCGGCGTAGTCAGGGTCGAGGGAGACCATGGCCAGGAGTTCGATGACACGGGGGCGGTCGCGGTGTGGGCGCAGGCGGTCTACGGCGCCGCGCAGCCCGGTGTGCAGTCCGTAGGCGATATTGTCGGCGACGCTCAGGTGCGGGAACAGGGCGCCGTCCTGGGCGACGTAACCGATTCTCCTGCGCTGTGGTGGTACGCAAATATCTTGGTGCACAACAGCTTCCGAGCCGAGTCGCACCGAACCTGTATCCGGGCCCTCGAATCCGGCGATCACCCGCAACAAGGTGGTCTTGCCGCAGCCCGACGCGCCGACCACCGCCGTGGCCGTGCCGTTCGGTACGTCGAGGTCGATGTGATCGAGCACCGTGGTGCCACCGAAACTCTTCGAAACCCCTTCGACAACAAGCCGACTCATATCCCGGCCGCCTTTCGTGACTGGGTGAACAGTAGATATGTCACCGGGACGGCGGCGATGATCATGATCAACGCGTACGGTGCCGCGGCCGCGTAGTCGAGTTCGCCCGACTTCGCCCAGAACTGCATGGCCAGAGTGCGCGTACCGGTGGGCGCCAGCAGCAGCGTCGCGGTGAGTTCTGTTGATACCGCGACGAAGACGAGCGCGGCGGCCGACGCGGCGGCGGGCGCAGTCATGCGCAGGGTGACCCGGAAGAAAGTGGTCGAAGCCGATTCGCCCAGCGACCGCGACACCTCTTCGAGGCCGACCGGGACCTGGGCCAGCCCGGCTCGCACGCTCACCAACGCGCGGGGCAGGAACATCAGCGCGTAGGCGATCACCACCAGCGACACCGTTTGGTACAGCGGCGGTGTCCAGCGAATGGTGACGGTTACCAGGGCGAGCGCGATCACGATGCCGGGCAGCGAACTGGTGATGTAGTTGGCGCCCTCGATCAGCCGGGCGAACGCGCTCGTGGAACGCACCGCGATCCAGGCGACGGGGAACGCGCACAGCGTGGTGACCAGCGCGGCCGCGGCCGCCAGGCTGATCGTCTGGCCCAGTGCCGCACCGATTTCCGCGGAGTCCCACACCGCTGCACCACCCAGCCACAGCCAGCGCCCGATCGTCCACAGCGGCACGCCGAGCGACCCGGCGACCACCGCCACGAGTACCCCGAACAGCGGCACCCGCAGCCCACCCAGCGCGATCGGCCGCGCCGCCCGCGCCGCACCACCACCCAGCCGGGCGTAGCGCGCGTCGCCGCGCAGCAGCGACTCGCCACCGAGCAGCGCCAGGCAGCACAGCACCAGCACCCCCGCGAGCATGCTGCCCGCCGGACCGGCGAAACTGCTCTGGTACTGCTCGAAGATCGCCGTGGTGAACGTGTCGAAGCGCAACATCACGAACGCGCCGTATTCGGCGAGCAGATGCAGCCCGATCAGCAGGCCGCCACCGAGAATCGCTAATCGCAACTGTGGCAGCGTGATTCGCCAGAACACCGCTACCGGCCCCGAGCCCAGCGCACGCGCCGATTCCTCGATCGCCGGGTCGAGTCGGCGCAGCGTGGCCGCGACCGGCAGGTACACCAGCGGAAAATACGACATCGTCGCCACGATCACCGCGGCCGACAGCCCGTGCATCGACGGGAAAACGCTCACCCACCCATAACTGTTGACGAACGCGGGCACCGCGAGCGGGGCGACCAGCACCGGCCCCCACCACGCCCGTCCCGGCACATCGGTGCGCTCGACCAGCCAGGCCGACCCGATGCCGAGCACCACACAGACCGGCACCGTGCACACCACCAGCAGCGCGGTGTTCGTCAGCAGCTCGCCCACCCGCGGCCGGAACACCAGCGCGCCGGCCGCACTCAGCCCGGTGTCGAACAGCACCGAGACGATATAGCCCAGCGGCACGAACGTCGCCGCTGTGAGCACCAGCGCGACGAGCGTGCTGAACACCCCGGGCCGACCGACCCGGGGTGTCGACCTCACGAGGGTAGTGCGCACCTAGAGCAGCCCGGCCTCGGTCATCAGCTGGGTGACCTTCTTCGCGTCGAGCTTGCTCGGGTCGATCGCGGGTGCCTGCAGGTCGGCCAGCGGCGGCAGCGCGGGGTTCGCGGCGACATCGCTCGCCACCGGGTACTCCATC
>NZ_JBHWZY010000693.1:0-3738 GCF_042727815.1 Nocardia sp. NPDC060220 | reverse complement strand
CCTCGGATCATCAGACGAGACGCAACGTCTTGTCTAGTGAAGGAGGAACGCCATGACCACCGCCGCTACCACCGCATCCCGCGTCTGGTTCATCACCGGAGCGAGCCGCGGTCTCGGTCGCGCCTTCGCCGAAGCGGCGCTGGCGGCGGGGGACCGGGTCGCCGCCGCCGCGCGCACCGGATCCGCCCTCGACGAACTCGCCGCGGCCCATCCCGGCCGGGTACTGCCGTTGACCGTCGATGTCACCGACCGCGCCGCGGTGCACGCGGCGGTCGATGCCGCTGTCGCCCACTTCGGCCGCCTCGACATCGTGGTCAACAACGCGGGCACGCTCTCGATGGGCATGATCGAGGAGTTCACCGAAGCCGAGGCTCGCGCGCAGATGGAGGTCAACTTCTTCGGCGCGCTCTGGGTGAGTCAGGCCGTGCTCCCGCATCTGCGCGCGCAGCGCAGCGGGCACATCGTGCAGGTGTCGAGCATCGGCGGACTCGCCGGGTTCCCGCTGTCGGGAATGTATGCCGCGAGCAAGTTCGCGCTCGAGGGCATGAGCGAGGCCCTGGCGATGGAAGCCGCGGAATTCGGTGTGCGCGTGAGTATTCTGCAGCCGGGCGGGTACTGGACCGACCTGTATTCGGCGATGGTGAACACCACCCCGATCCAGGCCTACGCCCCGCTGCGTGCCCAGCTCGAGGCCCAGTGGGCCGAGGGATCGGTCGACAGCGAGCCCGCCCTCGCCGCCGAGGCGCTGCTCACGCTCGTCGATGCCGGGGAACCGCCGCTGCGCCTGCTGCTCGGAAACATGGTGTACGACTTGGCCTTCGACCTCGCGCGCGCCAAGATGGCCACCTGGTCGGCCTGGGAGCAGACCAGCCGAGCCGCGGAACGGGCAGTCCCCGCGCCGGGCTCGGCATAGTCTCAGGTGGTGACGGGAGTTCGTGCGGCGCGATCGATCAGGTACTCGACCAGGTGGGTCAGCACCGCCTTGGCCGAGGGCCGATCGCGCGCGTCGCACAGGATCACCGGCGTGTTCGGATCCAGGTCCAGGGCATCGCGCACCTCGTCGACCGTGTAGCGCGGCGCGCCGTCGAAGCAGTTCACCGCGATCAGGAACGGCAAGCCGCGCCGCTCGAAGAAGTCCACCGCCGCGAACGAATTACTCAATCGCCGGGTGTCGGCCAGCACGATCGCGCCGAGGGCGCCACGGCACAGCTCGTCCCACAGGAACCAGAAGCGGTCCTGTCCGGGCGTGCCGAACAGGTACAGCACCAGATCCCGGTCGATGGTGATGCGCCCGAAGTCCAGCGCGACGGTGGTCGTGTGCTTCTGCTCCACCCCCGACAGGTCGTCGACACCGGTGCTGACCTCGGTGATCAGCTCTTCGGTCCGCAGCGGCGCGATCTCGCTGATCGCACCGACCATGGTGGTCTTGCCGACGCCGAAGCCGCCGGCGATGAGGATTTTGACCGAGGCGGCCATGTGCTGGTCGCCTGCGGACATCGGGTCAAAGTTTTCGGATGCCATCCAGAACCGCTCGCAATATGTTGAGGTCACCGGCACCGGCCTCGGCCGCTACCGGAGCCCGGAAGATGAGGTGGCCCTCGGCGATGAGATCACCGACGAGGATCTTGGTTACCGCCAGAGGCAGTTTCAGCACGGCCGAGACCTCGGCCACCGACTGCGGACGCTTGCACAACTGTGCGATCGTCGCGTACTCGGGTTCTGGTTTGCGCAGGGTGGGGGCGGGGTATACCGCCACCACCACTGTGAGCATGTCCAGATCGTGCGCCGCGCCCATGGTGCGGCCGCGGGTCACCGCGTACGGCCTGACCAGGGGTCCGGCCGCGTCGTCGAACCACGGATCGCCGAGTCGAGTCATTGTCGAGACTTTCTATAGCTGCGCATGCCCGTGCCGCGGCTCCGTAGACAGATAGCTGCCGACTCGCTGCACGGTGAGATTCATTTCGTAGGCGACCATGCCGAGATTGGCCGATTCGTTGGCTTGTAGTGCCAGACAAGCGTTGTCACCGGCCGAGGTCACGAAGAGCACGGCCCGATCGAGCTCGATCACCGCTTGGCGCACGCCGCCGCCGTCGAACCGGCTGCCCGCGCTGCGGGCGAGACCGTAGAGGGTCGAGGACATGGCGGCGAAATGTTCGGCGTCTTCACGCTTCATCTGCGAGGAGCGTCCGAGCAGCAGTCCGTCGGTGGACAGCACGACCGCGTAGCGGACCCCTGCCAGCCGGTCGACGAGATCGTCGAGTAGCCAGTTGAGATCACCGGGGGAAGAGTTCACCTCAGCCTTCCTGTTCGTCCTGGTTCGATGTGGTCTGTTGTTTGCGACCCTGGCGGGTGCCGTTCTCGATCGCGGACATGATGTCGCGCGCCTGTTCTGCGGAGCGGGGGCGCTCGGGTGCGCGCGGCGCCTCGGCGGCGGGCTCGGCGAGCTCGGGCGCCAGATTGGTCTGCCTGCTGCGACGCGGCAGCGCGGGTCGTTCGTCGGAGCCGGTGTCGTAGCGCGGGGTCTGCGCGGGGGGCGTCTCGGGGGCCGGTGCCATCGGGCGCGGGGTCGGCGGGTCGGCGACCAGGGTCGCGACCGGCGCGGGCGCGGATTCGAGGGCGGCGATCGGTCCCGAATCCTGCGGTGCGGGCAGCCCACGACGCAGCGGGCCGGTCATCGTGGGCGGCGTGCCCGCGAGGTCGGCCTCACCTGCCAGCAACTGCTGGGGGATCAGCACGATGGCGCGGATGCCGCCGTAATCGGATTCGCTCAGCCGCACCGACACACCGTGCGCGAGGGCCAGCCGGGCGACCACGAACAGGCCGAGGCGCGAGTCCGAGGACAGCGTGCCGACACCGAAATCCGGCGGATCGGCCAGCATGGTGTTGTAGCGGACCAGGTCGTCGGCGCTCATGCCCATGCCCTGATCGGTGATCTCGACGACCACGCCCTTGCCGACGACATTGCCGCTCGCCTCGACCCGCGACTGCGGCGGGGAGAACGCGGTGGCGTTGTCGACGAGCTCGGCGAGCAGGTGCACGAGGTCGGCCACGACGGTGCCGACGACGCTGACCTCGGGCAGCTTGGTGACCCGCACGCGCGCGTAGTCGAGCGTTTCGCCGATGGCGCTGCGCACCACGTCCATCACCGGCACGGGCTGACGCCACTGACGTCCCGGGCGACCGCCGCCGAGAATGATCAGGTTCTCGGCGTTGCGACGTTCACGGGTGGCCAGGTGATCGAGCCGGAACAGCGTCTCGAGCAGTGCCGGATCCTCTTGGCGGCGTTCGGCTTCGTCGAGGATCTCGAGCTGGCGGTGCACCACGATCTGGCTGCGGTGGGCGATGTTGAGGAACACCGCGCGCACGCCCTCGCGAGTACGGGCCTCGTCGACCGCGGCACCGATCGCCGCGGCGGCGGCGTGTTCGAAGGCCTTGGCGACCTGACCGATCTCGTCGTGCCCGAAGTCCAGGGTGGGCGCGGTGTCGGCCGGGTCGACCTCGCCACCGTCGCGCAGGGTGCGCATGGTGGCGGGCAGCTGCTCGTCGGCGAGTTGCAGTGTCGCGGTGCGCAGCCGGCGCAGCCGGCGAATGATCCGGTTCGCCAGGACGATCGCGATGAGGAAGACGAGCGCACTGAGCGCGAGCACGCCGCCGCCCGCCAGCGCGGCATTGGTCTCGGCCTTGCGCGAGGAATCCTCGGCAAGCTTCTGCACATGGTCGTTGTAGCTGGTGTAGGAG
>NZ_JBHWZY010000692.1:0-3757 GCF_042727815.1 Nocardia sp. NPDC060220 | reverse complement strand
CTTCGGACCCACGCCGATCTCGCACGGCATGGCAGGCTTCGAAACGCCGCCCGCGGTGACCAAGATTTCCTTCAAGCGGGAATTCCACTGGAGCACGATGCACAATGCGCCGATGCGCTGGGCCACGTTCTTCAACGGCGACATGGCTTTCCACGTGGGTCCGGTCGATTCGAAATCACACGGTTGTGTGCGCATGACCGAAGACGGCGCCCACCGTTTCTTCGACTACCTGAACCCCGGCGACATCACCCAGGTCATCGCGTAGGTACCCGGACAACTCACCGGGCTGATCCGGCCCGGTGAGTTACCGTCGGTCCATGCGTCGGTCCATGCGTCGGTGGTTGGTGGGCGGGGTTGTCGGCATCGTCGTGGTTTCGGCGGTGCCGGCCGGTCTGTATGTGTTGGCGAATTCGCGGACCTATCAGGTGGCGGGGCGGCTGGTCGATCGGGTGGAGACCGACGAGAAGGTCGTCGCGTTGACCTTCGACGACGGACCCACCGCGCGGACGCCGGACGTGTTGCGGACGCTGGGGGAATTGCAGGTTCCCGCGACCTTCTACCTGGTCGGCGAGGACCTGGCCGCGCATCCCGAATACGGTGCGGCGATCGTGGGCGCGGGTCACGAGATCGGGAATCACTCCTATTCGCACCGGCGCATGGTGCTGGTTTCCGGCGACACCGTACGCGAGGAGATCGAGCGGACCGACGCCGAGATCCGTCGTGCCGGGTATCCGGGGCCGATCAGCTTCCGCCCGCCGTACGGCAAGAAACTGTGGACGCTGCCGCACTACCTCGCCGACCACGATCGCACCTCGGTGACCTGGGATGTGGAGCCCGATTCCGCGGGGGGCGCGTCACGGGAGGCCATCGTGGGCGACACCCTCGCCGAGACGCGACCGGGATCGATCATCCTGCTGCATGTCATGTACGGGCCCGAATCTCTTGCCGCGGTGCCGGAGATCGTGTACGGATTGCGCGCGCAGGGCTACCGATTCGTCACGGTCTCGGAGCTGCTCGCGCGCTGAGCCGATCCTTGGTCGATGCCGTCTGCGCGGTGGTAGGTGTCCTGAGCCGCGCGGACGGTGTCCATGTTCGATTCCACGACGACGATCAGCGACTTCAGCTGGTTCGCGACCGCCGTGCCCAGTTCCGTGAGCCTGTATTCGACGCGGGGTGGGATCGCTTCGAGCACCTCGCGATGGACCATGCCGTCGCGTTCCAGCGCCTGCAGGGTCTGCGAGAGCATGCGCTCGCTCACGCCGTCGACCCGGCGGCGCAGGGCGCTGAACCGGACCGGACCGTCGAGCAGCGCGACCAGGGCGAGCACACCCCACCGTCCGGTGATGTTCTGCAGGACGGGGCGGGAATGGCAATTGCGCGCGAAGACGTCGGCTTCCAGCGTGGGGTCGTGGTCCTCGTGGGTCGTCTCGGGCATGCCTCCATCGTACCCACTTGACGCAAGTGCCCACTGAAGGCATAGTGCTTACTAATAGTTAGTACTTGTACCGATGGAGGCAGCAATGACCGTGGCAGTGACAGCAGCAGGCGGAAAGCTCGGCCGGTTGGTCGTGGAGGCTCTGCTCGCCGCAGGGGAGCGACCGGTCGCGATCGTGCGCGATCCGAGCAAGGTGGCCGACCTCGCCGCGCGCGGCGCGCAAGTGCGGCAGGCGTCCTACGACGATCCGGCGGCTCTCGACGCCGCCCTGGCCGGTGTGGACCGGGTGCTGCTGATCTCGGGCAACGAGTTCGGCAAGCGAGTAGCCCAGCACACCACTGTGCTTCGCGCCGCCGAGCGCGCCGGGGTCGAACTGCTCGCCTACACCAGCATTCCGCGCGCCGACCGCAATCCGATGCTGCTGGCCGCCGAGCATCGCGGCACCGAAGAGGTGCTGGCGAGCGCCGCCGTGCCGACGGTGCTGCTGCGCAACAGCTGGTACTGGGAGAACTACGCCGGAGCCGTCGCGAACGCGGCCCAGTCCGGTGTCCTGCACGGCGCGATGGCCCAGGGTCGTGTCTCCGGCGCCGCACGCGCCGACTACGCCGAGGCGGCCGTGCGCGTGCTGACCGGCGAGGGCCACGAGGGCCGCGTCTACGAACTGGGCGGTGACGAGGCGCTGACCGGCGCCGACCTGGCGGCCGCGGTCACCGAGGCGAAGGGCTCCCCGGTTCGTTACGCGGACCTCGCCAAGGACGACTACGCGGCAGCCCTGCGCGCGGCGGGTCTCGAGGAGCAGTATGCCGCCGTCCTCGCCGACGCCGACGCCGGCATCGGCGAGGGCCTGCTGGAGGTGACCACCGGCGATCTGACCAAGCTCCTCGGCCGCCCGGCGACCTCGGCGTCCACGGTCTTCGCGCAGTAGTCGCCGCCCCGATGACGGCAGCACAGGGGTAGCTCACCGGGCGCGGGCTCACCCGGTGGGCGACCACCGCCCTGGTTCGGCCGGAGTACCCGGCGAAGCGGTACCGTCGGGGTTGTGGCTGATCAAAATCCCCGTCGACGTTCGCACTCCTGGCTGAGTGGATTGCTGTTCGTCATGGGCACCCTGCACTTCGTAGCGCCCAAGCCGTTCGACAAGATCGTGCCGCCGCAGCTGCCCGGCAACCCGCGGACCTATACGTACGGGTCCGGGGTTGCCGAGCTGGGTGTGGCGACCGCGCTGGCGGTGCCGCGCACCCGGCGCCTGGGCGGGTGGCTGGCCGCGGCGCTGTTCATCGGCGTCTTCCCGGCCAATATCCAGATGACGGTGGATGTGGTCGGTAATCCGAAGGCGCCCAAGGCTTTCAAGGCAGGCGTGCTGGCGCGGCTGCCGTTGCAGATCCCGATGATCGTGGCCGCGCTGCGCGTCGCTCGCCGCTGATCACACCCATTGCACGAGCTGGATGACGATCCCGTTGGGGTCGGTCATCTGGAAGTACCGCTCGCCCCACTCCTCGGTTTCGATGGGCGTCTCGATCGGGACGCCCTCGGCCCGCAGGCGGTCGTATTCGCGGTCGATGTCGTCGACGACGAACACGACGAGCAGTCCCTCGCCCGCGCTGCCGGCGATACGGGCGGGCTTGAACGAGCCGAGGCCGGTGCGCAGGTAGATCACGTCCATGCCCGCATCGGCCCGCGTCACATTGACGAACCCGTCGGCGGCCATCTTCTCGGTGAAGCCGAGGTGCTCGATCAGGAACTGGGCAGAGGTCTGGGGGTCGGCGACATTGAGCGAGAGAGCGGAAGCGCTGATCTGCATGGGGTCTCCTCGATAGCGGTGAACTCCGTACGTTGTACGCCTTTACTGTGGGAGACTCCGCGCAGACTCGCTATATGACCTGGGTCACACGGTCAGAACGTGTCACGCTCGATCCGCAAGGTCGTGATGGTCGACGCCAGACCCTCGTACTGATTGACCAGCAGCACGATCTCGATCAGCGTCCGCTCGTCGTAGTGCTCGGCCAGCGCGTTCCACGCCGCGTCGTCCACGTTCCGGGTGTTCACCAGCTGATCGGCGACATTCAGCAGCGCCCGCTGTCGCGGAGTCCAGCCCTCGGCCTCGGGACCTGCGGCAACCCGCTCGATCTCGACTGGCGACAGCCCCGCCTTGCGGCCCAGTCGACGATGATGGTCGGCCTCGTAGTCGCATTCGCGCAGCTGAGCGACGCGCAGGATCACCAGCTCGGCCTCGGCGCGCGCCAACCTGCCACCCGGCATGAGCTTGCCGGAGAAATGCAGCCAGCCGCGAAAGAGCCCGCCGGTGCGCCCGAGGGTGCTGAC
>NZ_JBHWZY010000691.1:0-3768 GCF_042727815.1 Nocardia sp. NPDC060220 | reverse complement strand
GTCCCGGCCCGTTGTCCTGGGTCCGGCGAAACCGCACCGGGGCGCGCCGCGGCTTGGCACCATGCGAGGACCGAGTTTCGACAGAATCGAGTCCGCCCATGAAGCCGACACCGTTGTCCGCGAACGGTCTGATGCCGGTCCACCGGCCATCTGACCGACGCCCGCGCCTCGATGCCCTGTCCACGGCGGGTATCGCCGCGTTCACGGAGCTGTTCACCGCGGCGCCGGAGACGACAGCATCAGATTTCGGCCGGCTGACCGGCGATCTGGTGATGCGGTCTTTTCCCGCGACCGGCTCCCGGTTGCTCGGACCACTGATGGACCGTCCCACCTACTTCTGGGTGGGCAAGTCCTTTCGTCACGTGGACGGCGGGATGGCATTCGGGCACAACATCTTCCGCCTGCTCGGCGGTATGCGGGCGCTCAACTTCGTGGCAACGGTCGGCGCATCCTCGGTCGACGGACGTGCGGCCGTGCGATTGGACTACGACGATCTCCGGGCCGGAAAGCCCGGTCCCGCCCACCGGATCTACGACGAGTTGCGCGAGATCGAGCCGGGTCTGTGGCTGGGACCCAGCTACTTCAAGTGCGGTGCGACACTGACGTCCATGGGCTGGTTCGCCCTGGATGCCTCGATCGAGTTCGACGGTCCACTGTGAGTCGGCCCCGCGCTCTCGCCCGGAGACGGTACCGAGCCGGGGCATGCCCGGCCCGGTACCGATGACTCACTCCGTGGCGGCTCGACGGGCGCGATACTCGGCGACGTTCACGCCACCGACGCCCCAATCCGTCAGCGGCACTTCATCGATCACGACGTAGGTGCTGTCGGGGGCCTTGCCGAGTACCTCGAAGAGCAGATCGGTGACGCCCTTGATGAGCTGCGACTTCTGTTCCGTGGTGACATTTTCGTCGGTGACCTTGATGTTCACGTACGGCATGAGCGTGTCCTTTCGATGGGTGCAGCTCTCACAGGATGACCGGCGTTCGGGGCGCTGCGCACCCGAATCCGTTGTGTAGTAGGTCTTTTCGCTGACTCAGGCCGCTCGGCCGGAAATGAAGCCGCCGTCGACGGGCAGGATGTGGCCGGTGACGAACTCGGCGTCGGCGAGGTACAGCACGGCCGCGGTGGTTTCGGTGACGTCGCCGAGACGGTCGAGGAGGGCGAACCCGCCGAAGACAGTCTCGTTACCGCTCGCCAGCAGCGGCGTGCGCACGAAGCCGGGGGCGACGGCGTTGACGCGAATACGGTCGACTGCCAGTTCGGCCGCCAAACTTGTGGTCAAGGCGTGGATCGCGCCCTTGCTGGCCAACGGCGCGGAGGCGGGGATATCGGCGATCGCGTGCGTGACGAGCACGGTGCCGATATTGACGATGCTGCCGCCCGCACCCTGCTCACGGAGTCGCCGGACCACGGCCTGCGTGGTGAAGTAGGTGCCTTTCAGGTTGCCGTCGAGGTAGCCGGTCAACTCGTCGGCGGTGACCTCGGTGAACGGCTTCGCCGCGAACGTGCCCGCGTTGTTGACCAGCACATCCACCCCACCGAATCGCTCGACCGCGGCCGCGACCAGCGCCGAACCCGTTGCGGGCGAGCCGATATCGCCGACGACGACCGCCGTGCGCTCGGGTGCGCCCAACTCCTGGGCCACCGCCGCGAGCTTCGCGGCATCACGCCCGTTGAGCACGACATTGTCGCCGCGCTGAACGAAGGCACGAGCGATGTCGCGCCCGATCCCACTGGAGGATCCGGTCACGATGGCCGTTTTGATGGTGGACATGGTGTCTTCCCTTTCATTTGATACGACCGGTCGTCTTGGAATAGACACGCAGCAACCAGCCGGTCCGCCCGACCCTGATCAGGGCCGGAAGTAGTCGTCCAGCAGACGGTTCAGGCACTTGTGCAGCGGCTCGACGGTGCGCTGCAGCTTCATCCGGATCACGGCGCCCTCCCACGATTCGAGGAGCAGGTCGGCGAGGTCGACCGCGTCGATATCGCCGCGCACCGAGCCGTCGGCCTGCGCGGCGCGCAATGCGGCCGCGACACTGTCACGCCAGGCCACCCAGGCACTCGACAGTTCTTCCCGCAGCACGTCACTACCTTCGAGCTCGGCCGCGAGGTTCGCGAGCAGGCAGCCGCCGGTGAAGTCGGTGCGCACGAATTCGGCGGTCTGCCGCGCGAAGAAGACGCGCACGCCACCGAGGGGGTCGGCGGTGGCGCCGAAGGCGTCGGCGAGGTTGCGCTGGATGCACAGTGAATGATGCTCGATCACCGCTCGAGCGAACGTCTCTTTGCTGTCGAAGTAGTTGTAGAACGAGCCTTTCGGCACCCCGACCTTGTCGAGCACCTGCTTGATGCCGGTGCCGTGATAGCCGTTGGACAGCAGATCGGCCGCGCCCTCCTCGATGAGAAGCGCTCTCGTGTCGTCGCTGCGCCGTGGTCGTGCCATGCGCAGAACTATACGACCGGTCGTCTAGGAATAGCAAGGTGCGTGTCCGCACGCTACGCGGAAGGCGGCTGGTCTCCTGTTCGCATCGCGCGGTCCACGCCGATCTCAGTCGTCGTCGACACCGCGTGCGGCGAGGGCTTCGCCCATCGCGTCGGCGGTGCGCAATGCCCGTACCAGCACGGGCGTGACCAGCGCGGTCGCCGACCACGACACCCCGCGGGCTCGCCGAGCCTCGCCGACATCGTGGACGATCTGCGCCAGCAACGGAACACACCGGATGGCCAGTGCCAGAAGCAGGCTCACCCGCTCCGGATTCACTCCGACGCGGCGCAGCGGGCCGAGCGCGCGGGTGAGCGCATCGAGCATGGCGCTCACCCGCGTGGTCACCGTGACCAGCGCCGCGAGGGCCACCGACACGAGCAACACCCCGCACACCACCACGGCCCGCGCCGGCGAGGTGGTGAGCAGCTGGAACACCCCGATGATCGCGGTCATCCACAGCACCGGGCGCACCTGGGCGAAGGCCACCCGCCAGGAGACGCGGGCGAGCGCGAACAGACAGGCCACCAGCGCCGCGGCGACCAGCACAGTGAGTGGACCGCGGACGAACACCGTCATCGCGAGGATCGAGACCAGCAACAGCGCCAGCTTCACCCCCGCCGGCATCCGGTGCAGCGGCGAGTCGCCGGGGCAGTACAGGCCGATCATTCGATCAGGTGCCGATACGCGTCGATCGCCGCCGGCGGTGCGCCGTCGAAAACGACGCAACCGTTGTCCAGCACCACGACTCGATCGAACCCGTCGAGCAGTCCGAGCTGGTGGGTCACCACGATCACCTGCTGGTCGAGGGAGTTCAGCGCCTGCGAGACCCGCCGGGCGTTGCGCAGATCGAGCAGCGTGGTCGGTTCGTCGGCCACGATCACCTCGGGCTCGCGAATCAGTGCGGAACCGATGGCCAGCAGCTGTTTCTGTCCGCCGGAGAGCAGGTGCGCCGGGTGGTCGGTGTGCGCGGCGAGGCCGAATCGGTCGAGCATCCGCTGTACCCGGGCGGCGATATCGGTCTTGCTCAGGCCGCTGCGGCGCAGCGAGAACGCGAGGTCCTCGGCGACTGTCGGCATCACGATCTGGGTATCGGGGTCGGTGAACACGAAGCCGACCTTGCGCCGCACCTGCGCGCCCTTGCGGGCGACGTCGAGCCCGTCGACGGTGACGGTGCCTGCGGTCGGCTTCAGCAGTCCGTTGAGCATGCGGGCCAGCGTCGATTTGCCCGAGCCGTTGGCGCCGATGAAGCCGACCCGGCGTTCGGTGATCCGCAGATTTATCT
>NZ_JBHWZY010000690.1:0-3772 GCF_042727815.1 Nocardia sp. NPDC060220 | reverse complement strand
CACCGGTCTGGACACCCTGCCCAAGATGGTCCCGCCGGTCATCGGCGCCGACTAGTCGCCGATCCTGATGGAACAGAGTAGATCTCCCGTGCGTACCTGGCATTTCACCGCGTTAGATTTCCGCACCCTGTGGGAAGCCGCGGGCCGCGACGTCCTCCCGTACCCGCTGCATCACCGCCATACCGACGTCGAAACCCACGCCGAGGTCCTGCGCCTGCGCAGCAAGGCCGCGGAGAACCTGATGGCCGAGTTCGACAGTGATCTCGACCGCGCCATGGCCGCGCTGCTCGCCCCACATGCCCGCGTCGAAGTGGCGGGAGCGTCCAAGGGCGTCAAAACGATCCGGGCCCACGGCGGCGCCCGCGATACCTACGCTTCCCTCGCCGTCCAAGCCCCCGGCGACGAGACCAACCCCGGCGACATCACCCTCCACCTTTTCGACCCGGACGCACTGGCCGCCGCCGTCCTGTCCACCCTCCCCAAAGTCGCGCCCGGCAAGGGCCGCGAAATCCGCGTCACCGCAGCGGAACTCGCGGCCCCTCGCCCGCACGTCCGCGACCGCTGGAACCCCACCCCCCGGGAACAACTCGAATCTTTCCTGGCCAAACCCACCACCACCCTCACCCACATCGGCGTCTACGCCCACGGCAGCGTCGACAACCGCCACACCGAAGGCCGCGACGACTTCCAACTCCACGACATCCCCGGCGACGGCCGCTACGTCTTCTACGGCGAAACCACCTTCATCGCCAAACCCACCACCCCCACCCGAATCCAGTCCACCCTCGCCACCATCCTCACCACCACGGCCACCAAGGCCCGCACCGGCACGTACCTCCCCCGCTGAGCCGGTCAGCGCCGACCGGGTCGCATCGCCGCCGTCGCTTCGCGAAGTGCGCGTTGGATATGGCCGCACTACCAAACGCCAGGAAGCTGTCGGACGCCCGTGGATCAGATGGCGAGGACGGTTTTTCCGCGTGCGCTGCCCTGGCCGAGGACGGCGGGAGCGGCCTCCAGTGGGACCGTCATCTGCACCGGCACCACCACATCACCGGCGGATACCCGAGAAAGCAAGCGGCTCAATTCTGGTGAGCGGCCTTTGGATTCGAAGTTTCCGCCGGTGATGTCGCGGTCGCGCAATATGGCTTCGTCGGCTGCCCAGATCGTCGAGTAGGCGTGTCCGCCGCGCCGGACGAGCGTGGCGTGCGAGGCGAAATCGCCTGCTGAGCTGACCAGGTCGAACAGGACGTCGATGCCGTCGGGGTGGGTGAAGCGCACGGCGTCGGTGATGCTCGAGTCCTGGCGGGTGGCCGGGTCCGGATCGTCGACATTCGGGTCGGCGGGGCGGATCTGGGTGTAGTCGACAGTCTCGGCCGCGCCGAGGCGCGCGACCTGGTCGGTGGCGTCGCCGCGGGCGGTCGCGATCACATGGCCGCCGGCGATATTGGCCAGCTGGACGAGGAAGGAACCCACACCGCCGGTCGCGCCGACGATCAGCACTGTCTGGCCGGGCTGGATGTGCGCGGCGTCCACCAGATCCTGGGCCGTCACGCCGGCGACCGGCAGCGCCGCCGCGGCCACCGTGGTGACGCCGTCGGGGATGGGGACGAGGGTCGCGTCCTCGGGGACCGTGGCGTACTGCGCCCAACTGCCGTGTCCCGCAGGCGCGGTCAGGAATTTGCCGACCACCTTGTCGCCGACCTTGAACTTGGTGACGCCCGTGCCGATCGCCGAGACGGTGCCCGCGCCGTCGACGCCGAGGATCATCGGGAAGTCGGTGGGCATCTTGCCCTCCAGGATGCCGTCGGCCATTTTCAGGTCGAACGGGTTGACCCCGGCCGCGTCGAGCGCCACTTGCACCTCGCCGGGACCCGCGTCGGGTACCGGGACATCGGCGAGCTCGGGTGTGGCGCCGAACTTCTGAACCACGATCGCGCGCATGGGGGTGAACTCCTCGCATCGGGGGTGAGCCGGGCATCGCAATCCTAGGCGGATAGCCGTTCGACATGCGGTGATTGGTCGTCTTCGGTGGTGTCGCGGCGTACCGTGAAGCGCGGATTCGCAGTCGGTGAAATTTTTTGTAGTTGAGCGGAACAGACTCAACTTTGTGAGCGTTGAACAAGTCGATACCGGACACACACAAGGGAGATTCGTGGACTCGTTCAATCCCACCACCAAGACGCAGGCGGCATTCAACACCGCCCTTCAGGCCGCCGCGGCGGCGGGCAATCCGGAGATCCGTCCGGCACACTTGCTGGTGGCGTTGCTGGATCAAACCGACGGCATCGCCGCACCGTTGCTCAAGGCCATCGGGGTCGATCCGGCGACAGTCGAACGTGAGGCAGGTGCCCTCGTCGACCGCCTGCCGCGTGCCACCGGCGCCACCACCAAACCGCAATTGGGCCGTGAGGTCCTCGCCGCGATGACCGCCGCCCAGCAGCTCGCCACCGAGCTCGGCGATGAGTTCGTCTCCACCGAAAACCTGCTGGTCGGGTTGGCTGAAGGTGATTCGGATGTCGCTCAGCTGCTACGCAAGCACGGCGCAACCCCGGAGGCCCTGCGCGACGCGTTCACCGCGGTCCGCGGCGGCAGCGGCCGGGTCACCAGTGCCGATCCGGAAGCCAGCTACCAGGCGCTCGAGAAGTACTCCACAGACCTCACCGAGCTGGCGCGCGCGGGCAAACTCGACCCGGTGATCGGGCGCGACACCGAGATCCGGCGCGTGGTGCAGGTACTGAGCAGGCGCACCAAGAACAATCCCGTCCTCATCGGCGAACCCGGCGTCGGCAAGACCGCCATCGTCGAAGGGCTGGCGCGGCGCATCATCGAAGGTGATGTGCCGGAGTCGTTGCGCAACAAGAAGGTTGTCTCGCTCGACCTCGGCGCGATGGTGGCGGGCGCGAAGTATCGCGGTGAATTCGAGGAGCGGCTCAAGGCCGTGCTCGACGACATCAAGAACAGCGCGGGCGAGATCATCACCTTCATCGACGAGCTGCACACC
Source organism: Nocardia sp. NPDC060220 (assembly GCF_042727815.1). Taxonomy (NCBI): domain Bacteria; kingdom Bacillati; phylum Actinomycetota; class Actinomycetes; order Mycobacteriales; family Nocardiaceae; genus Nocardia; species Nocardia sp. NPDC060220. The sequence goes on along the minus strand of NZ_JBHWZY010000690.1, from coordinate 771 downwards.
ATCGTCGGTGCGGGCGGCACCGGCGACTCGGCGATGGACGCGGGCAACATGATCAAGCCGTTGCTGGCCCGCGGTGAGCTGCGCCTGGTCGGCGCGACCACCCTCGACGAGTACCGCAAGTACATCGAGAAGGACGCCGCGCTCGAGCGGCGATTCCAGCAGGTGCTGGTCGGCGAGCCGTCGGTGGCCGACACCATCGGCATCCTGCGCGGCATCAAGGAGCGCTACGAGGTGCACCACGGCGTGCGGATCACCGACTCCGCGCTGGTGGCGGCCGCGACGCTCTCGGACCGCTACATCACCTCGCGATTTCTGCCCGACAAGGCGATCGACCTGATCGACGAATCGGCTTCGCGGCTGCGGATGGAAATCGACTCGCGGCCCGTCGAGATCGACGAGATCGAGCGGGCGGTGCGGCGCCTCGAGATCGAAGAGGTGGCGCTCGAGAAGGAGACCGACGCCGCGTCCAAGCAGCGGCTGGAGAAGCTGCGCCAGGAATTGGCCGACGACCGCGAGAAGCTCAGCCAGCTCACCACCCGCTGGCAGAACGAGAAGAACGCGCTCGATTCGGCGCGCGGGCTCAAGGAGCGGCTGGAGGCCATGCGCGGCGAGTCCGAGCGGGCCGAGCGCGACGGCGATCTCGGCAAGGTCGCCGAGCTGCGCTACAAGCGCATTCCCGACTTGGAGAAGGAACTCGCCGACGCCGAGAAGGCCAGTGCCGGAGCGTCCGACGGTGACGTGATGCTCAACGAGGAGGTGACTCCCGACGAC
>NZ_JBHWZY010000689.1:0-3780 GCF_042727815.1 Nocardia sp. NPDC060220 | reverse complement strand
CCTCGAGGGCGCGGCCGGGCTGGAGTGCACGCTGGGCGGACCGGCGTTGCGGTTCGCCGAGCCGGCGTGGGTGTGTGTGACCGGCGCGGTCGCCGATGTCCGGGTGGACGGCGTCCCGGTCGAGCAGTGGCGGACCGTCGAGGTCCCGGCGGGCGGCGTGCTCGATGTCGGCGCGATCCGGGGCCCCGGCATGCGCACCTACATCCTGATCGCGGGCGGTATCGATGTCGACGAGTTCCTGGGCAGCGCAGCGACATTCACACTCGGCAAGTTCGGTGGCGGAACGGGTGCCGCGTTGCGCGCCGACGATTCGCTCACGCTGGGCGCGCCGTCGACCCGCCGCGCCCCCGCCGTCCCGATGGCCGACCAGCCCGCCTTCGCGCATCGTTGGGAACTCGCCGTCACCGAGGGCCCCCACGGCGCACCGGAGTTCTTCACCCGCAACGACTTCGACACCATCATCGGAACCGACTACGAAGTCCACTTCAACTCCGATCGCACCGGCGTCCGCCTCATCGGCCCGAAGCCCGAGTGGGCCCGCACCGACGGCGGCGAAGCGGGCTTGCATCCGTCGAACATCCACGACAACGCGTACACCGTCGGCGCCCTCGACTTCACCGGCGATACTCCGATCCTGCTCGGCCCGGACGGCCCCAGCCTGGGTGGATTCGTCTGCCCGGTCACCGTCGTCGCCGCCGATCGCTGGAAACTCGGCCAACTCACGCCGGGCGACAAGGTCCGCTTCGTCCCCATCCGTTCCGAACACGCCGCCCCCGCGGCGGAACTCGGCGCTCGTCGACGCGCTTGCTTCGGCACCGTCCTTTCGGCAGGTCGCGACGGCGACGACGGCATCCTGCGCCGCACCGAAGTCGACGACGAGACCGGCGTGACCTACCGCCGCCAAGGCGACGACGGCGTGCTCGTCGAATACGGCACGCTCACCCTGGATCTCGGACTTCGGGCCCGCGTCCACGCCCTGCACCAGCACCTCATCGCGATCGGGTTGCGTGGCGTCATCGAGCTCACCCCGGGGATTCGCTCACTCCAGATCAGGGTCGACCCCGCTGTCCTGCCGATCCCCCGCCTGCTCGACCTCCTCGCCGAGGCCGAGGCGCAGCTGCCGAATTCCGATCAGCTGGTCGTCCCGAGTCGCACGGTCCATCTCCCGCTGTCCTGGGACGACCCCTCCACCAGGGAAGCGATCACCCGCTACATGCACGGCGTGCGCGCCGACGCCCCTTGGTGCCCGTGGAACATCGAGTTCATCCGACGCATGAACGGCCTGCCTTCCGTCGAGGATGTCTACAAGACGGTCTTCGATGCCGAATACCTGGTCCTCGGCTTGGGCGATGTCTACCTCGGCGCCCCCGTGGCCACCCCGACCGACCCCCGCCACCGCCTCGTCACCACCAAATACAACCCGGCCCGCACCTGGACCCCGGAGAACGCGGTCGGCATCGGCGGCGCCTACCTGTGCATCTACGGCATGGAAGGCCCGGGCGGCTACCAATTCGTGGGGCGCACCACCCAGGTCTGGAACCACCGGGCACGCCCGAGCGGCACTGCGGGCCCCGGCGTCGACCGCTTTTCCACCGACCCCGAAACCCCGTGGCTTCTGCGTTATTTCGACCGCATCCGCTGGCACCCGGTCGAGGCGGACGAGCTACTCGACCTTCGCGCGGATTTCGCGGCGGGCAAGGTGGACATCACCACCGAGAACGGCGACTTCCGCCTGGCCGACTATCGCACGTTCCTGGCGGACAACGCCGACTCCATCACCGACTTCCGCACCCTGCAGGCGGGAGCCTTCGCCGAGGAACGCCAATCCTGGCGCACCGCGGGAGAACTCACCGACTGAGGTACGTCAGGCAATGAGAACAGTTTTCCCCGACGCGTGCCCTTGCTCGAACGCGGCCATGGCAAGGGCCGTGTCGGACAAGGGGAACCGCCGCTCGATCACCGGCCGCAACTTTCCGGAGACGGCCAATTCGGCCAGGTATCGCAGGTCGGCGGTGGCGGGTCGCATGAGCAGTGCCTTCAGGGTCTGTCGCGCGAACAGGTCGGTGAGTGCCACCTGACCGAGCCATCGGATCGGGCCGAACCAATTGTTGCCCGGCGCGGCGGCGGAGGAGATGAACACACCGTCCACGGTCAGCACGCGACGGATTTCGCGCAGTTCACGGTTGCCCGCGAGGTCGAAGATCACATCGTAAGGAACGTCTGTCAGAGTGAAATCATCTGTGGTGTAATCAATTACGACATCGGCACCGATATCGCGCACCATGTCGATATGCCGGGTGCTACACACCGCCGTCACGTGCGCGCCGAGCACCTTCGCGATCTGCACCGCGAAACTGCCCACCCCACCGGACGCACCGTTCACGAGCACCCGCTGTCCCGGCCCGGCCTTGCCGATGTCGCGCAGCCCTTGCAAGGCCGTCATTCCCGAATCCGGTATCGCCGCGGCGTCTTCCAGGCTCAACCCAGCGGGGACAGCGGCGAACGAACCCGCGTCCGCGCACATGTACTGGGCGAACCCGCCGCTGGGGACCGCACCGAAAACCCGATCACCCACCCGGAATTCAGCGACCGAGGCGCCCACCGCGACGACCTCGCCCGCCGAGTTCTGCCCGATCATCCGACGCCTGGGCCTGCGCAACCCGAATCCGAGCCGCAGCAGGTACGGCGTCCCGGTGAGCAGATGCAGGTCCCCGCTGCACAGCGACGCCGCCCGCACCCGGACCACCACTTCCCGGTCCCCCGGCGTCGGCCTCGGCACGATCTCGGTCCGCAACACTTCGCCCCCGCCGTATCGGGGCGCGATCCAGGCGGTCATCGAGGCGGTATCGACATCGGTCATGAGAACTGTCCCTCATCTCGCACTTACAGCGTAAGTCTCTGAGACGAAACGGTACGCTTACGCCGTAAGTAGGTCAAGGAGAGGACGCCCATGCCGACGCGCACCCCACTCACCAGGGAACGCGTCCTACGCGCCGCCATCGACCTCGCCGACCAGCAGGGCCTGGCCGCCCTGTCGATGCGCAACCTCGCCAAGACCGTCGGTGTGGAGGCGATGTCGCTGTACAACCACGTCGCCAACAAGGACGACCTCTACGACGGCATCATCGACCTGGTGGTCGCGGAGATCTACGTCCCCCGTGCGGGCGGCGACTGGCAGGCCGAACTCCGCCGCCGCGCCGCCTCTGCCCACGAGGTCCTGCTGAGCCACCGCTGGGCCACCGGCCTGCTCGGCTCCCGCATCAACGTCGGCCCCGCCATGCTGCGCTACGTCGACGCCACCCTCGGCTGCCTGATCACCGCGGGCTTCACCTACGAACAGGCCGACCGAGCCTGGAATGCCCTGGACAGCCACATCTACGGCTTCACCGTCCAGGCCATCAACTTCCCTCTCGACCCCTCCGAATACGCTTCGGCGGCACAACAATTCCTTCCGCTCGTTCCCGCCGAAACCCATCCCCACATGCACGCGCTGGCCGCGCGCGTCATCGCCGGAACCCACTCCGGCGCGGCTGATTTCACCTTCGGCCTCGAGCTAATTCTCGAGGGGTTGGCCGGTCTGCTCCCCCGCTGACAACGGCGTGGTGATCAGATACAGATCTCCACGCTGCCCAACGGGAAGCACAATGCCACCGATCCGACTTCCGATGCTGTGGGAGGCGCGGGCACGGCAGCCGAGGCCGCGGGAGCGGCGACAGCGCCAAGAGCCAGAACGATGGCGGCAGCGGCGGCCGCCTTGCTGATCTTCGCGGACATGGGGAG
>NZ_JBHWZY010000688.1:0-3791 GCF_042727815.1 Nocardia sp. NPDC060220 | reverse complement strand
CAGCCCGGCCTTGTCCAGGGCACGGTGACCGCCGAAGGTCACCGTGACCTGCTCAACTTCGAGTAGCGATCCCACGATCGAGCATCTCCTTGTCTGCTGTGGTCCACGCCCGATCGATGCCGAGCCATTCGACGGGCACCTGCGCCAGCGTGGGCGGACGGTGGCGCCGATTCGCCCAGCGAGGCACCACGATGGCCGCGATCAGCGCACCCGCGGTGAACACGTAGCCGTTGATGACATCGCCGAGGCGCAACGCCCACAGCAACGCCAGCCCACCGAGCAGCACCGCCATCACGACCCGATCGCGCAGTGCCGCGGCCCATTCGCGACGGATCTGCGCCAGGGCGCCCTGGCCGAGGAACCCGCCGCTGAAGGCGATACCGCCCAGGGCGGGCAGGACATGGACGAGATTGGTCAGCGCCGGGAACAACACGGGAATCGCGTTGAGCGGGCCCGAATAGACAGCGCCGGTGAACAATCCGCTGCCGACCGCGCCCAGCCCGGCGATGACCACGATCAGGAAGATCGGCAGGCCCGCGACGAAACTGAACTGCTCGGCGGTCACCGACCGCAGCTGCATGCCGTAGAGCGCCCCACCGAGTCCGGCGATCGCCGCCGACAGCGAGAACACCAGCATCTTGGCCGCCAGCAGGTTTCCGCCGAGGGTCGCGTAGGCGGCCTCGCTGTCGCGCAGGGCGATCAACCGTCGGCCGAGCCGACCGCGCCGCAGCATCGCCACCGCGAATCCGGCCAGCCCGAGCACGATCGCCGCGAAAACGGTGATCTGCGCGGTGCTGGTCAGTTGCGTGCCGAACAGGCTGGGGCCGACCAGATCCACCGAGCCCTGGTCGAACAGGGCGATCCGCACCCCGAACACCTCGAACGAGGGCAGGGTGAAGATCCAGCGGTCGAGCACCACCGCGAACGCGGCCGTGCCGAGCGCGAGGTAGACCCCGGACAACCGCAGCGCCGGTAGGGCGATCAGCGCGCCGACGACGCCCGCGATCGCCATGGCGGCGAGCAGCGCCCACCACTGCCCGTCGGCGCCCAGATGCGCGTAGGCGACGGCGCCGATCCCGGCGATGCTCAACTGGCACAGCGAGATCTGGCCGGCGAACCCGGCGAGGGGCACGAACGACAACGCGATCACCCCGAAGGCGAAGATCAGGCCGTAGCTGATCAGATCCGCTTCGCTGAGCAGGGTGGCGAGCATGAGCCCGACCACCGCGACGACGACCGCGAACACCGCCGAACCACGCACGCTCGGCAACGGCACCGGGCTCAACCGCCGATCGCGCCCGCGCAGCCGTCCGTGCGGGAACAGCAGCAGCGCGACGAGCAGCAGCAGCGCGGGCGCGGCCAGCCGCAGTCCGGGCAGATACTCGTTCTGTGGCAGATACCCGGTGAGATAGCTCTCCAGGCAGCCGACGACGATCGCACCGAGAAAGGTCATCGGCAGGCTGGCCAGCCGTCCGAAGATCGCCGCACTGTAGGCGCTGACGATCAGCAACGACAGCTGCGCCGCGTCCAGAGCCACCATCGGCGCGATGAGGATGCCGCCGACGGCCGCCAACTCGATGCCGAGCATCCAGGCCACCCGATTGGCGCGCTGCGGGTCGGCGCCGGTGAGCCCGACCAGTGCCCGATCGTCGACGGTCGCGCGCATCTCCGCACCGGTTCTGGTGCGGTACAGCAGGATTCGCAGAGCGATGGCCACCACGACGGCCACCACCATGGTCAATGCCTGATGCCAGGTGATCGTCACCGAACCCAGGTGCAGCGGTGGTTGGTCGGCGAAGAACCGCGGCAGGGTGCGCGCCACGTCCGGATTCCAGATCCAGCGCGCGGTGAGCATCAGGCCGCTGAGCAACGCCACCGTCATGACGAGTTTCTCGGCGTCGCCCAGGCCCTGGGTCGGCGCCAGCGCCTGCGCGAACGCCAACCCGAACAGTGGCGCGAACACCAGCAACACCAGGGCGACCGCGATCGGCGTCGGCACGCCCCAGCCCACGGTGAACTGCCAGTACACGAAGGCCGAGACCATGCCCGCCGCGCCGTGCGCGAAATTGAAGACACCGGTCGTGGTGAAGGTCAGGACCAGGCCGCTGCCGATGATGGCGTAGATCGCGGCGGTGCTGAGCCCGACGATGCCGAAAGCGATGAACTGCTCCATTATTTGACGTCGCTCATGCTCTTGTTGACGTCGGCCAGCGTCAGCGGGCGACCGTATTCCTTGGTGTAGACGTAGGGCTTCATGTCGCAGCGGAACGGACCGGTGTCGGGCTTGAAGTCCGCGTTCGTCCAGCCCTGCGCGGTCGCCTTCATCACGTTGAAGCACTTGGGCGGCACGGTGTGGGTCGACATGTCGGCGGGCGCCTGCAAACCGCCGGCGGTCCACGCTGTTTCCTTACGGGCGGCCTCCACCACGCAGGTGCGGGTGAGGTTGTCGCCGCAGCTCGAGGCCGCCTTCGCGAACAGCAGCCACTGCACCAGCGAACGCAGCCCGTTGTAGGTCAGTTTCCCGTCGGGCGCGTACTGGGCGAACAGATCCTTGGCCCGCTGCACCGCCGGGACACTGGCCGCCGATTCCAGCGGCACGGTCCCCGACAGGTCGGCGAAGTTGTTCTGCGCGCCCAGCGATGTGCGGGCGAGCTCGAGGAACGCGGGGGTGTAGGCGTTGCTGGTGACGTCGACCCAGTCCAGCTTGTAGTCCATGCTGGTGAGCACGTCCTCGAGCTTGGCGAGGCTGCGGAAGTCGCCGAGGAAGATCAGGCCCTTCACGCCCTTGGCCTTGATGGACTGCGCGTAGGGCGTCCAATCCGAGACGCCCGCGGCCGGATAGAGGTCGTTGTAGATCAGGGTCGCGCCCTCGGCGGGCAGCGACTCCCCGTAGCGGTCGGCCATCGACTTCACCACCGGTGAGTCAGCCACGATGATGCCGACCGCGGCCGCCGAGGCCGGGTAGGCCTCCTTGAACAGCCACTGATGCATGCCCGCGTAGGTGTCGTAGGGGCGCGCGGAGGAGGCACCGGATCCCACCTGGAGATCGGAACCGGTGTTCTCGGCCTGACTCACCTGCGACGGGAACTCGGGCAGTGTGCACGTGAGCCGATCCTTGACGCCGAGGGCATCGAGTGCGGCGGAGCCGCCGACCAGCGCGAAGTCCTCGCGGCAGGCTTCCAGCATGCGTGCGCGGACCTCGAGCAGTTTCGCGTCACGGACATTGAAGGCCAGTTTGCGACCGTTGATTCCGCCGTTGTCGTTGCACCAGGACGTGAAGACCTTGGCGGCGTCGACCAATTCGGGGTTCTTGGTGAAACCCATATCGGTGAACACGCCGACTTCGATCTGCCCGGCGGTGACGCCCTGCGTCGGCGCACTCGTCGACTTGCCGGTCTGGCAGACCCCGTTCAGATCACCGAAGTCGCTCGTCACCGCCTTGCCGCCGGGTGCCGCGGCCTCTTCGACCCCGCTGCCGGTGCGGCCGCTACAGCCCGCCACCAGCAACGCGGTCGCCATCAAGGCGATCAGTACTCGCTGCGATCTCACCGATGTCCTCCTGACACAAGCTCGGCGGCCGAGCCCTGTTTCTCATCGAACAAAGCACCTGTTCTCGGCGCTCTCCATTTCGGAAATCATCTTCTCATCTAAAGAGAATAAAGTTAACCCTTTGAGAAAATATCTGATTCACCACTCTGTAAACACGTGTGGTGCGCAGGGCGCCGTGGCCCAGGCGGGCGAGCACATCGCGGCCGAGCGCGTCCGTGCCGAACGGGTGCGCGGCCGTGGGC
>NZ_JBHWZY010000687.1:0-3792 GCF_042727815.1 Nocardia sp. NPDC060220 | reverse complement strand
ACCCAGGTAATCCTCGAACAGATGGAAATCGGTGAACACCGCCGACGAATTCTGCCGGTACCACTCGATGTTGTCGTGGTCGATCCTCTCCCCGTTGAGCGACAACGACCCCGAGCGTGGCACATACAGACCGGTGATGAGCTTTGCCAGCGTCGACTTCCCGCTGCCGTTGCCACCGACGATGAACGTGATCTGGCCCGGTTCGAAAACCAGGTCGATCGGGCCGAGACGGAAACCGGCGTCCTCGGACTCGTCGCGCCCGGGCGGCGGAGCCAGCGGGCGCACATCCACGCCACCGTGGTCGACCCAGTTCTTGCCGTTGACATCCACCTGACCGCCGCCCGGATGCGCGCCGGGGTGAGCGGGATGCGGATGCGGCGGCCTGCCGTCGGCCTCGCGCGGCGGCATCCCCGGACGCGGTGGATGCCCACCCGGCCCGTGCGATCCCGGCGGCGGTGGCACCTGGGAGGGTGCCTCCGAACGATAGATGTAGCTGACGTTGGTCAGTTCCAGCTTGGCCTCCCCTGCCGCTGGACGCTCCGAATACGGCAGCGACTCCTCGTCGTGCAGCGTGGTCATCGACAGGTTCATCGCCCGGATCTTGGCGAGCGCCACATCACCACGCAGCAGATCGGGGATGCGGTGCATGAAGTTCTGCATCGGCATCGCCAGGAACGTGGTGACCAGCACGTAGCCGACCATCGTCTCGCGCGGCAGATCCAGTGCGGCCGCGATGACGAACAGGATCAGCGCCATCGTGCCCAGCTGCAACGCCTGGCCGAAGCCTTGGGCGTAGGAGAACTTCGAGCCCGCGTCGGTGTTCTGATCGCGCAGCGTGCCCGCCGAACCGAGCAGGTGCCGGTCCATGAAGTCACGGCGACGACCACGGTGCAGCTTCAGTTCCTTGATGCCGAGGGTGACGGCCTGGAACGATCGCAGCAACGCGTCCTCGTTCTCCCGAGCTTCCCGGTAGATACCGCGGACGCGCTTGAGAACTAGTTCGACACACGCGATGCCGACCAATGTGCCGCCGACCGTGACCGCGAAAATCGGTCCCGAAACCACGGCGAGGAACACGAAGCAGCCGACGATGGTCGCCACATCCACGCAGATCGAGGGAATGGCGGTGACGGCCTGCGACAGCGAACGCACGTCCTCGGTGAGCGTCGCCATCAGGCGGTGCATGCCGAGTCGTTCGAGGTGTTCCAGTGGGGCGGAGACGATTCCGGAGCTCAGGTCGCTGCGCAACCGGTAGATCGCGTCCTGGGAGAGCCGGATCAGCAGAACCTGCGACAGCACACCGCTGACGAGGATCACCAGACCCGTGCCACCGAAGCGCAGCAGCAGGTTGTCCGGCTGCGGGCGCGGCGAGACGACCGCGTTGATCAGCGTCACCAGGTAGGTGTTGGCGGCGCCGCAGATCAGGCCCGCGGCGACGACGGCCGCGATCCTGGCCGGCGACAGCGCGGCGAGAAAACGGAGCAGATGCATAACCTTCGGCTCTCAGCTTCGGATGACATCGAACACGATGCCCTCGAGGGTGACACCGGGTGCGAACGAGAACGCCACACCGGTAGAGATCGGTGCCGCTGTCTGTGCGTCGCGGATCATCCGCTCCAGCACGAAGATCAGCGAGACACTGAGCATGTTGCCGTGCTCGGCGAGCACCGCCCAGCTCGGCGCCGCCAGCTCGGCGGGAATGCCGAGCGAATGCGCCGACTCCTCGATGATGCGGGGGCCACCGGGGTGGATCGCCCACAACTCGATATCGGACTTGCCGAGTCCGTTGCGCGCCAGCACTTCCGACACCACCGGGTCGACACCGCGGTAGATGTAGTCGGGCAGGCTGGTCGCCAGTTCGCAGGTGATGCCCGCGTCCTTCACGCCGAGCACGATGCCGTCCTCGGCGTCGTCGAACAGGTGGCTGAAGCTGTCGCGGATCACGACGCTGCCTGCCGCGAGTGGCTTGTGCACCTGGTTGGCGCCGATCACCACCGCCCCGCAGCCGTCACCGAACAGGCTGTGGGTGATCACATCGTTGACGTCATCGTCGAAAACGGCGTTGACCGAACTCAATTCGATGCACAGCACCATCGCCTTCTTGTCCGGATGGGCCCGGACATAGTCGACGGCGGCGCGGATGCCGTTCATGGCCGCGGCGCAACCCATGAAATTGATGACCATCCGGCCGACCTTCGGCGACAGACCCAGCTGCTTGACCACCGCGACGTCGACGCCGGGAGCGATGAAGCCGGTGCTGGTCACGAAGATCAACTGGCCGATATCCTCGGCCGGGTCCGCCAGCCCCGCGACGGCGCGCTGGGCGACGTCGACGGCGAGCGGCACGGCGTGTTCGAAGAACAGGTTCATCCGCTCCCGGATGGTGCCGGGCTTGCGGCTGAACTCGAGGAACTCGGGGTCGAGTGGGTCGATGGCGAGGTGGCGGGTGTCGATCCTGGTCTTGGCGTAGATCCGCGGAATGCGCTGGCGCTGAGCGGGATCGGAGAACAGTTCGGCGACCCGGCCCGCGTTCACGGACTGCTCGACGACCAGCGAGGGCGAACCGGTGGCGACCGCTTCGATCACGCCGACGGTCGTCGGCGGCGTGGGTGGTAGCAGGTCGTGCCCGCGCTCGACGTCGGGCGTGCGGAGCAGGTCAAAGGAAACAGACACGGGCACAAATCCTTTCGAGACAGATCAGAGGTGGCAACGGGCCGGGTCAGACGGTTCCGATGCCGGAGAAGCCCTGCGCGGTGTAGACGACACAGGTCTTCAGCGCTGATGGTGCGCAGTGTTCGCGCACGAAACCCCACCGGTTCTCCTCGGCCTCACGGGAGGGCGCGAGCAGATAGGTCCGGCACAGCTTGGGGAAACGATCTCCGAAGAAGCTCTTGGCGGGCAGCCACTCCACGCCGAACTTCGCGGCCTCCTCACGCACCACGTTCTCCGACGCGATGTTGGCAAAACCACTGCGCTGGAACGGAAGTACGTGATGAGCACGGTGCGAGCTCAAGCCCGCCGAGAGGAAGCAGTCGACGTACTTGTTACCGACCACGGTCAGGTCGTAGGCCTGCTCGAGCTGGTTCACCGCCCAGTCCTCGGTCTCGGTGTGCAGTTCCTCGGTCGGGATCTCGAAGTCGTGGCTGGCCACCACCATGAAGGTGCTGATCCACAGCGTGATCACGAACTGCAGGCCCCAGGCGAGCAGGTCGCCCGCGATGGCGAAGGCCACGAACTCGGCCACCAGCAGTAACCGCATCCCGAACGAGCCGATGAAGTGCGGCAGCGCGCCACGCCAGCTGCCGTACATGTCCTTGATGCCCACCTTGCGGGTGAGCCGGCAGACATCGAGGAGGCGGATGATCATGCCCGTCAGCAGATGTCCGAACTTGTGCACGGTGTGCACCGGCACCCGGTACAGGCGCGGGATCTGCATCATCATCGTGAAGACGTTCTTCTTGATGTCGACTTCACTCTGGGTGTGCGGGTGGTGCAGTAGCGCGTGCCCGTCGGCGGTGACGAAAGACAGTGCGACATAGTTCATGTCGAAGGCGTTGACCGCGTACTTGTTCAAGCCCTTCTGCGCGCGGTGGATCGCGTAGTGACCGAACCCGGCCAGTGAGCTGCGCAGCAGCACCATCGCGATCACGAAGGCGGGCAACGGCATCCAGCTCGTGTCGTAGAGGCGCAGCGCCTGCACGGCGATGTAGGCGAAGATCAGCACGCCGACGACGATGTTGAACGCGCGGTCCATCCGCTGCAGCCGGGCCGCCAGCTCGGGTTCCTTGAGCC
>NZ_JBHWZY010000686.1:0-3803 GCF_042727815.1 Nocardia sp. NPDC060220 | reverse complement strand
TCGTCGCACCCTCCACTCAGTCCAGCGGCGGGCGGGCCGAGACGCCTCGGCGGTGTCGCGACACCGCCGAGGCCCTGGCGTTTACGCGGAGACCGGTTCCAGACGCCAGCCAGTTGCCCGCTCGCGCTCGTTCCAGAACGCGGCGTAGCGACCGTTCAGCGCGAGCAGCTCCGCGTGCGTACCGCGTTCGGCGATCCGGCCCTTGTCCAGGAAGAGGATCTGGTCGGCATGGGCGATCGTCGAGAGACGGTGCGCCACGACGAGAACCGTCTTGTCCCTGGTGAGTTCGTGGATGCCACGGACCACCACGGCCTCGCTGTGCGGGTCCAGCGCACTGGTCGCCTCGTCGAGCAGGACGATCGGGGCGTCCTTGAGCAGGGCGCGAGCGATCGAAACCCGTTGACGCTCACCGCCCGACAGCGAGGTGCCGCCTTCGCCGACGGTGGTGTCGAAACCGTCCGGGAGGCGATCGACGATCTCGTCGACCCTGGCCGCCACCGCCGCGCGGTGCAGCTCGTCGTCGGTGGCGTCGGGCTTGCCGATGCGGATGTTGTCGGCGACCGAGCGGTTGAACAGGTAGACGTTCTGGAAGACCAGCGAGAGCTGGTCGAGCAGGGTGTCCGAAGGTTGCCTGCGCACATCGTGTTCGCCCACCGAGACCGCGCCGGAATCGACATCGTAGAAGCGGGCGGCCAAGCGCAGCAGGGTGGTCTTGCCGGAACCACTGGGTCCGACGATGGCGGTGGTGGTGCCGGCGGGGACGGTGAAGGTCAGATCCGACAGGACCGGTTCGCCGGGGCGGTAGCCGAAGCTCACCTCGTCGAAGACCACCGCGGGCGCACCGGAGGTGACCGGTTCGGTCGCGGCGGGCAGGGGTGATTCGGCGAGCAGGTCGGTGATGCGGTCGGCGGCCGCGGCGGCCGAGCGCAGGGCCGTACCCAGCTGGGCGGCCTGGTTCACCGGTTCGATGAAGCGCGCGCTCACCGCGATCAGCGCGATGGCCGCGGCGGCCGAGATCGCGCCATCGGTCACCTGGACGACCGCGATATACGCGAGCACCAGGAACACGGCCTGCACGAACAGCGCGAACACGGTCAGCCCCGGCACGGTCGCGACCATCATCTTCAGCACGGCCGAACGTTGCCGCACCAGTGCCGAATCCAGCTTCTTGTTCCCCGCGCCGACCGCACCGAACGCGCGCAGCACCGGCTGGGCCTGCGCGAACTCCACCACCCGCGAGTCGGCCTCGGCCGCGGCGGCGTGCAGCCGGGCGTCGGCGCCGGTGTAGGCGCGATTGGCGAGATTGTTCACCAGGTAGAGCACCGGTGCGGCGAGCAACATCGCCACGCCCACGCGCCAGTCGATGAACAGCATCCCGATCGCGACGACCAGCGGCACGATGACGCCGGTGAGCACCTTGGTGAGCAGATAGGCGATCAGGCCCTGCATTTCGCGCACCTGCTCGACCATCACCCGCGAGAGTGGGCCCGCGTCACGATCTTCGAACCAGCCCAGCGGCAACGCGTTGAGCTGATCGCCGAGCCGGGTCTGCAGACCGCGCTGCATGCCGAGGCCGATCCGCAGACCGATCACGGCCTGCAGGTAACCGAAGACGACCACACCGGCCACGGCGACGGCCATGCCGAGCGCCCACAGCCACGCGCCGCTCAGATCGTCACCGAACAGCGCTTCCAGCACCGGAACCAGCAGCAGATACGCGATGGCCTGGCACAGCGCCTGCACCACGATCACGCCGAGCAGCCGCGAGATCAGGGGGGCGAACTCGTCGGGGACGAGCCGGAAAACCTTGCGAATCATCGTGTTTCCTCCACCAGGGCGAGCGCGCCGAGGGCAGCTTCGTTGATCTCCCACAGCCGCTGATACAGGCCACCGCCGGCCCGCAGTTCCGCGTGCGTGCCCTGTTCGACCAGGGTTCCGTTGTCCAGCACCAGGATTCGATCGACTCCGGTGATGGTGTGCAGGCGGTGCGCGATGACCAGCACCGTGCGCCCGGCGACCAGGGCCGCCAGTGCGTCCTGGACCGCGGCCTCGGATTCGGGATCGGCGAACGCGGTCGCCTCGTCGAGGACGAGGACCGGGGTGTCGGCCAGCAGTGCGCGGGCGATCGACAGCCGCTGCGCCTCGCCGCCCGACAGCGTGGCGTCGACGCCGATCTCGGAGTCGTAGCCGCGGGGCAGCGCCAGGATCCGGTCGTGGATCTGAGCGGCCCTGGTGGCGCGTTCGATGGCCTCGGTGTCCGCGCCGGGGCGGGCCAGCAGGAGGTTCTCGCGAATGGTGCCGCGGATCAGGCGCACGTCCTGGAACACGAATCCGACCGTGCGATAGAGCTCTTCGCTGGTGAATTCGCGAATATCGCGGCCGTCGATGGTGATTCGCCCCGCACCCACGTCGTAGAAGCGCGGCAGCAGCTTCGCCAGGGTCGACTTACCGGAACCGCTCGGGCCGACCAGGGCGGTGATGGTGCCGGGGGTCAGTTCGAGGTCGATGCCGCGCAGCACGTCGTGGCCGGTGCGGTAGGCGAACTCGACGCCTTCGAAACCCACGATGCCGGTCTGCGCGCCCGCGGGCGTTTCGGCGATCTCCAGTTCCGGGGTCTGCAGGAGTTCGTGCAGGCGCAGGGCCGCGGCGCCACCGGCGCGCAGGGCCTGCGAACCGTAGCCGAGGCCGAGCAGCGAACTACCGATACCCAGCCCGACCAGCAGGAACGGCAGCAGATCGAGCGGGTCCACCCAGCCGAGTCCCACACCGGCGAGACCACCCAGGACCACCACCAGCATGACGAACACGGGCATCACCACGATGTCGGAGGCCGCCTGCACGCGAATGATCGGCGTCTTCATCCGATGCGCTGCCTGGACCTGACCTTCGACGGCGTCCTGGAACTCCCTGTGCGCCTTGCCCGCCTGACCGAACGCCCGGACCACCTGGATACCGTCGACGAACTCGACCGTGGCGGCGGACAGCCGGCGCTCCCACCGGGTGTACACCGCGAGGCGATCACGGCCGTCGCGGTCCATGATCTTGCTGAACAGGATCATGTAGGCGATCAGCGGAATCATCAGTACCAGCGTGAGTCGCCAGTCGACGGTGAACAGGTAGCCGAGGGTGACCAGCGGGACCACCAGCGCGCCGATGAAATCGAGGCGGGCGTGCGCGACCAGGAAGTGCAGGGCGTCGACATCGTCGCGCAGATAGCCTTTGACCTCACCGGAGCTGCGCTCGCCGAACCAGCCGAGCGGCACCCGGGTGAGCTTGGCCGCGAGCAGTCTGCGCAGCGTGAGCTGGTAGCCGGCGTCGACCGCGTGCGACCAGCTCAGTGCCACGACCTGGAGCAACGCCCGCACGACGAGCACGATCACGGCCGCGCCGAACAGCCACCACACCCGGTCGGTGTCGACCGGGGAGTTCAGCAGTTCACGGCAGGCCGCCACGATCAGCAGGAACGGGACCACCGAGCACACCGAGGCGAGCGCGACGATCAGGCTCGCCACCGTCAGCATCCCCGATACCGGTGCCAGAATCTCCTTGCGCGCCAGCGCTTCCCGCTGCTTCTGCGCTTTCGCTGCCGCCTTGGGCAGCCGGTTCCCCGACTCCGCCCCCGGCGGCGGCGCTACCTGCACCGTCATATCGTTCTCGCCTCTCGACCTGTCCGCGGCAACTCCGCCAAAGGTAGGTTAGCCTAAGTTGAGTGCTTGTGGACGATCGGGGAAGGTTGTGTGAACTGCCCGTCAACCCGTCGGCAATTCACTCTTTCGGGCGTAATTTCCTCCCTACCTCTTGAT
>NZ_JBHWZY010000685.1:0-3806 GCF_042727815.1 Nocardia sp. NPDC060220 | reverse complement strand
GCCTCGAGGAAGGCGAGCAAGGCACCTGCTTCCGCTTCCACCTGCGCCGCTTCGGTTTTCGTCCACGGGCGGGCCGGACTGATCCGCAGGCGAGCGGTTCCGGACTTGACGAAGATCTTGTACACCCCGGCCGCGAAACCGTCGATCAGGATCGGCGAGACATTGGTGGCGAAGGCGCGCAGGGTCGGCGGGTTGTCGTCGCCGGTGATCCGCGCGCGGTCCTGGTGGGACAACAGCGCGTTGTCGTACCAGCCGAGCAGCCGGACCGGGGCGGGCAGGTCGGGATCGGCGAGTTCGAGGTCGGCCGGGTCGTAGAGGGTGCGGCCGCGGGCGTCGGTGTAGGTGCGCACCCGGTCGCCGAGTTCGGCGACGGCCTTCTTCATGGCGGGCAGGCGCGACCACGCCTGCATGTCCATCGTGCTCGCCGGGCCGAAGGCGCGCAGGTAGCGCAGGATCAACTCCGATACCGGGTAGGCCGGATCGAGTGGGGCGCCCAGCCAGGGTTGAACCCGCGACCAGACCGGGCGGCTGTTGTCGCCCCAGCGGCCGCGCGGGGGTGTTTGCAGGACGGGGAGTTGATACAGCCAGGTCTGCAGGACCGCACCGGCGTCGCGGTCGGGGTAGCAGCGGGCGGCTTCGGCGCGCAGGTCAGCCGCCGACTTCGGCTCGTCACCGAGCGCCGCCTCCCCGTGCGCGCGCACTTCGTCGGGGTCGAGGCCGACCATCGCACCGTAGTTGAAACCCTGACGGAACGGGGCTTTCTCGAGCTCGGGCTGAATGTGC
Organism: Nocardia sp. NPDC060220; assembly: GCF_042727815.1. NCBI lineage: Bacteria > Bacillati > Actinomycetota > Actinomycetes > Mycobacteriales > Nocardiaceae > Nocardia > Nocardia sp. NPDC060220. The sequence goes on along the minus strand of NZ_JBHWZY010000685.1, from coordinate 3,023 downwards.
GGCGCGATCCGCAACGCATCCGGCGGCGTGACGAGGTGAATCGTGCCGCGCATCAAGGTGATCCGCACGAGCGACCGATCATCGAGGCCCTTCGATACCGTCGCCGGATCGAAATCGGCTATCCGACTCCACAAGCCGATGAACGGCGGCGGTACGTCCTGGGCCTGCAAGCCGACCAGGTGCTCGCACATCTGGTCGGTGGTCAGCGTCGAACGCTCCAGCAGATGCTGCCGGGCCAGCAATGTCCGGTTGAGTGTTCTGTTCGACAGCTGCATTCGGTTTCCTTCGTCGACCCGCGATGACCTGCCGACAGTACCGCCGACCTGTGACAGCCGGCGCGGTCAGCGCAGCCGCACGACCACTTTGCCGGTGGCGGTCCGGTTATCCAGTGCCGCAACGGCTTCGGCGGTGCGCTCCAGCGGGTACAGCACCGGATCGGGAGCGGGAATCGCGCCGGACGCCAGCAGCGGGGCGATCTCGGCCCACTGCTCGGCGAGGTAGGTGGGGTGGCTCATCACCCATTCGCCCCAGGCCGCGCCGACGACCTCGACGTTCTTGAGCAGCAGGCGGTTCACCTTCACCGTCGGGATCTCCCCCGCCGTGAAACCGACGACCAGCAGCCGGCCGCCGCCCGCCAGGGAACGGACGCTGTCGGTGAAGCGGTCGCCGCCGACCGGGTCGAGGACGATATCTACGCCACGACCGTCCGTCAGGTCCTTCACCGCGGCGAGCCAGTCTTCGGTCAGCACCACATCGGTGGCGCCATTGGCCTTGGCCACCTGTGCTTTCGTATCCGTGCTGACCACCGCGATCACCCGGCCCGCGCCGAGCGCCCTGGCCATGCGCAGCGTGGAGGTGCCGATACCGCCCGCCGCGCCGTGCACCAGCACCGTCTCGCCCTCGACGATCCTGGCGCGCTTGGTCAGGCAGAAGTGGACGGTGAGGTCGTTGAACAGCACGCCCGCACCGGCTTCGAGAGAGACGTTGTCCGGCAGGGCGAACACCGCGTGCTCCGGCGAGACCGCCACCTCGGCGACGCCGTTGCCGAGCATGGTCAGCGCGGCCACCCGGTCACCGGGGCGCAGCGACGAACCCTCCGGCGCCTCGCGCACGACACCGGCCACCTCGCCGCCGACGACGAACGGCAGGCCCGGCTTCATCTGGTAGAGACCGCGCGTCATCAGCACGTCGGGGAAGGCGATGCCCGCGGCGTGCACGTCGATCAGCACACCGCCCGGATAGGCCACCGGCTCGGGCAGATCGACGATCTCGATCGCCGACGGTCCGTCCAACTTGCCGACCTGGGCTGCGCGCATTTCCGACACCTCTCTTGATGACATTCACCCGCGAACATAACCCGCCGGTGGGATCAGCGATGGGCGAACTCGGTGACCGGCTCGCTGGCGAGCACCGAACCGGCCTTGATGATCGTCAGACCGGAAGAGTCGAGCTGGTACTGCGTGCCGTCGGTCGGGTTGGTGACGGTGTACGCGCCACCGCCGTTCGGTACCGGATCATCGAGTTCGATCCCGGCACCGTCGCTGGCGCGTACACCCTTGTAGTAATACCGCTGGTCGCCGGTGTGACAGATGACGACACGCGATCTGGTGGTGCGGGCGATGGACATCGCGGCGTCGTTGTCGTTGCACCGCGGGCCCGCGTTCAGGAAACCTTGGCCGTCGGCGCCGGAGACACTCGATTGCAGCGGGGGAACAGTGGTCGTGATCGGCGATTGTTCGGTGGTGGGGACCGTCTGGCTGACGGTCTCGATCACCGAGGGATCGACGACGCCGGACGCGGGCGACGGCGGCACGGCCACATCGCGGCGGTCGTCGACGGTCATCATGAACCACACCCCGATACCGACCGCCGCCAACACGATCAGCGAACCCAGCGCACCGGCCAGCACCGGCGTGGCCGAATTACGTTGCGGGGGAATCGGGAGCGGTGCCGACGGATGGGTATAGCCACTCCCCTGGCCGGGACCGGTCACACCGGGTGCCGCGCGCAGGACCGTCGGTTGGTGCTCTGCTGCCCGATACGCGCCTGTCGGTTGGGGTCCGGTCACCCGGCGTGTCGGCTGCGGTCCGGCGGATTGCGGGCCGCTCACGCGATGCGTCGAATACGGTTCGGCGGATTGCGGCCCCGTGACCCGAGTGGTCGGCCCGGCGCCGGTCGCTTGCCCTCCCGGCCGGGACACCGGCCCCCTTGCCGTCACCGGTGAGTGCGAGTCGGGCGCATAGGCCGCCGAGCCGTAGATCGCCGGGGGCGATTGCGAATCACGAAACAGCGCTGCGGAATCCCGGGTAGCGGATGACCGCGAGTCCGGCGACAGCGCCGCGGAGTTCCGCGTCGGGGGCGAATGCGAATCCGGCGAAAGAGCCGCGGAGTCGCGAGTCGGCGGTGGCTGCGAGTCGGCGGGCATGACCGCCGAGCCGCGGGTTGTCGGCGGGGAAGCGAGATCGCCGACCCGGCTCGGCGGTGTCTGCGGGCCGGTGATCTCGATCCGGGGCCCGGATACCGTGGCGGGAGTGGAGCGTTCGGCTTGGATCAGCGCCGCTCTGGCGGCCCGGGCCAGGTCGACGGGGGTCGCGTAGCGCTGGTCGGGCCGCTTGGCCATGCCCCGTTCGACGACCGGGTCGAAGGTGGTCAGCGTGGCGTCGGCCGCGCTGGGGCGCGGGGCGGGCGCCATCTGATGCGAGCCGATCGCGCCCGCGAGGCTGTTCACCGGGTACGGCACCCGGCCCACCAGGCATTCGTAGAGAACACAGGTGAGCGCGTAGGTGTCCACCGACGGCGACATCGGCACACTCTCGAACCGCTCCGGCGCCATGTACGCCATCGAGCCGACCGCGCTGCCCGCGCTGGTGAGCTGCGGGTCGGTGGCGGTGTGGGCGATGCCGAAGTCGACCAGGTAGGCGAACAGGTTGCCGGTGAGCAGGATGTTGCCCGGTTTCACGTCACGATGGACCAAGCCGACCTCGTGCGCGGCGTCGAGCGCGAACGCGATCTGCTCGACCACC
>NZ_JBHWZY010000684.1:0-3808 GCF_042727815.1 Nocardia sp. NPDC060220 | reverse complement strand
ACCTTCGACTGGGCGTCGATCGCGGCGGCCAGTTCGGCGACGCTCGGCGCCTCGAACAGCAGCCGGACACCCACGCGCCGGTCGAGCGCGGCGCCGATACGGGCCACGGCCTTTGCTGCCAGCAGCGAGCTGCCGCCGAGGGCGAAGAAGTCGTCGTCGGCGCCGATCGGCTGATCGTCGGCACGGCCGAGCACCTCGGTGTACACGGCGGCGATGATCTGCTCGGTGACGGTGGTCGGCCTGCGGTAGGTGGTGGTCTCGAAGACGGGGGCGGGCAGGGCCGCGCGATCGAGCTTGCCGTTGACCGTGAGCGGAATGCGCGCGACCGGCACGACGGCTGCCGGGAGCATGTGCTCGGGCAGGGTACGCGCCAGCTCCTTGCGCAGGGCGGCGGTGTCGAGGTGGTCGGACTCCCCGACCACGTAGGCCACGATGCGCGGCTCGTCGACGAGGTCGGTCCGCACCAGCACGGCGACTTCGCGAGGCGCGATCGAGCTGTGCAGCAGCGCCGCTTCGATCTCGCCGAGCTCGACGCGGAAGCCACGGAGGTTGACCTGCTGGTCGGCGCGGCCGAGGTATTCGAGGTCGACGTGCGTGGCGCGCGCCGACGCGAGCGCCCCCGTGGCGTCGTCGGCCACGACCGTCCAGCGGGCGAGGTCACCGGACCGGTAGGCGACGGATCCGGCAGGACCGTAGGGGTCGGCGACGAAGCGGCTCGCGGTCAGGTCGGGTCGACCCAGGTAGCCGCGCGCCAATTGCGGTCCGGAGACGTAGATTTCGCCGGGGACGCCGAGCGGGACGGGACGCAGGCGCGAATCCAGCACGCGCACTGCGAGTCCCGCGAGCGCGCCGCCGATCACACTGGCCGAGCCGGTGTGCGGGGTGATCTCCCGGTAAGAGGCGTGGACGGTGGTCTCGGTGATGCCGTACATGTTCACCATGCGGGGCGAGTCCGGGTAGCGGGCGAACCAGCCGGCGAGGCGTTGCGGTTCGAGCGCCTCGCCACCGAAGATCACTGTGCGCAGGGCGTATTCGGTGGGTGCGGGCGCGGCCAGGTCGGCGGCGATGAGCTGGTAGAAGGCGGACGGCGTCTGGTTGAGAACGGTGACGCGTTCGGTGCGGAGCAGTTCGCGGAACTGTTCGGGCGAACGGGAGGTGAAGTAGTCGACGAGAACGATCGAGCCGCCGTGGAGCAGGGCGCCCCACAGTTCCCACACCGAGAAGTCGAAGGCGTAGGAGTGGAACATCGTCCACACGTCGGACGGTCCGAAGCCGAAGCGCTGCGCGGTGTTGTCCAGCAGCGCGATGACATTCGTGTGCGGGACGACGACGCCCTTGGGGCGGCCGGTCGAGCCGGAGGTGTAGATGACGTAGGCGGCGTTGGCGGGAGCCAGCGGGCTACGCCGGTCTGCGTCGGTCAGGGTGTCGGTGCCGAAGTCGGACAGGTTGTCGGCGCCGGGATCGATGACCGGACCACCGAACCAGTCGTGCGCCAGGCCGGTGTCGTCGTTGGTGATCGCACACTGCGGGCGGGCATCGTCGAGGACGTATTCGATGCGATCAGCGGGGTAGTTCGGGTCGATCGGCAGGTAGCCCCCGCCTGCCTTCAGCACGGCGAGCAGAGCGACCGGCAGCTCCACCGACCGCGGCAGGGTCACCGCTACGAGCGATTCCGGGCCGACGCCCGCGGCGACGAGTCGACGGGCGAGACGGTTGGACCAGGCGTCGAGCTCGCCGTAGGTCAGCGTGCGCTCGCCCGCTTTCACGGCCATGGCGGTGGGGTCGAGGGCGGCGACGCGGGCGAACCGGTCCACCATGGTGTCGGCGGCGGCCACCGATTCGCCGGAAGACGACCAATCGTGCAGGGTGCGCTGCTGTTCTTCGGCGCTGAGCAACTGGATGTCGCCCACCACGACGGTCGGGTCGGCGACGACGGCGGCCAGCACCTGGGTGAAGCGCCGGGCCAGCACCGCGACGCTGCCCTCGTCGAACAGATCGGTGGCGTAGGCGATCTCGATGGACATGCCGTTCGCGCGGCCGTCGATGTCGTCGGATTCGCCGAGGGTGAACTGCAGGTCGAACTTCGCCACGGCGGCGTCGAAATCGAGGGGTTCCACGCGCAGGTCCGCGGCCTCCAGCGCGGGGACGGTGAAGTTCTGCAGCGCCAGCGCCACCTGGAACAGCGGGTGCCGGTTGCGGGCTCGCGCCGGGTCGATGGCATCGACGACCTGCTCGAACGGGACGTCGGCGTGCGAGAGGGCGTCGAGGTCGCCGGCCCGGACGGCGTCGAGGGTCGTTTCGAATTCGGCGCGCGGGTCGATCTGGGTGCGCAGTACCAGGGTGTTGACGAACATGCCGATCAGCCCGTCGAGGGCGGCCTCGCCGCGGCCCGCGACCGGTGTGCCGATGGCGATGTCGCTGCCCCCGGACAGGCGTGCCAGCAGGACCGCGAGCGCGGCGTGCACCGTGCTGAACAGGGTGGCCTCGTGCTTGCGCGCGAGTTCGCGCAGTTCACTGTGCAGATCGGAGTCGATCTGGAAGCGGTGGACGGCGCCACGGAAGGTGGACTCGGCCGGGCGGGGACGGTCGGTGGGCAGGTCGAGCTGCTCGGGGAGACCGGCGAGACCATGGCGCCAGAACGCCAGTTGGGTGTGCGCGAGCGACGCGGGATCGGCTGTCTCGCCCAGGTTTTCGTGCTGCCAGAGGGCGTAGTCGGCGTACTGGACGGGCAGCGGCGTCCAGGTGGGGGTGGCGCCCGCGCGGCGCGCGGCGTAGGCGGCCATCAGATCCGCGGCCAGCGGGCCGAGCGAGAAACCGTCGGCGGCGATGTGGTGGACCACCAGGACCAGCACGTGGTCGGTGTTCAGCGCGAACAAGGCCGCGCGGAGCGGGATCTCGGCGGTGAGGTCGAATCGGACCGCGGCGCACGACAGCAGGCGTTCGGGCAGTTCCGTCTCGGTGATCGCCTCGGGCCGCAGAGTGATTGCGGTGGCGTCCGAGATCACCTGTTCGGCGCCCTCCGGCCCCTCCGGGTAGCTGGTTCGCAAGGTTTCGTGCCGGGCGACCACATCGGCGAGGGCCGCTTCGAGGGCGGCGAGGTCGAGGTCGCCGGTGAGCCGCAGCGCGACGGGGATGTTGTCGACAGCGTCGCCGATGCCGTCGACGTCGGCGAGGTAGCGGTTGAGAAACCACATCCGGCGCTGCGCCGCGGACAGCGGAATCCGCCGGGGCCGTTCCCGAGTGGTGAGTTCGAGCCGCCCGCCGGTGCCGCGCAGGGCAGTGCACCGGTCGGCCAGATCGGCCACCGTCGGTGCGTCGAACAGCAGCCGGACCGGGATCTGGGTGTCGAGGGCGGCGCCGAGGCGGGCCGCGACCTGGGTGGCGTTGAGGGAGTTGCCGCCGAGGGCGAAGAAGTCGTCGTCGAGACCGACTTCGCGGTCGGCGGGGAAGCCGAGCACCGTGGCGAAGGTGGCCGCGACGATGCGCGCGACCTCGGTGGACGGCGCGCGGAAGACGGACGCCTCGAAACTCGGTGCGGGCAGCGCCTTTCGATCGAGCTTGCCCGACGAGTTGAGCGGGAACTCGTCGAGAACGACGAAGGCCGCGGGGACCATGTAGGCGGGCAGGGTGCGGCTGAGCGTGGACTTCACCGCATCCACGTCGACATGCTGTGCGGCAACGAGATACGCGACCAGGGTCTCGTCGCGCACGATCACCGCGGCCTGGGTGATCTCGGGAACCCCGGAGAGCACGGCCTCGATCTCGCCGAGTTCGATGCGCAGACCACGCAGCTTCACCTGGAAGTCGG
>NZ_JBHWZY010000683.1:0-3809 GCF_042727815.1 Nocardia sp. NPDC060220 | reverse complement strand
GGTCGCCTCCCCCTCGGGATGGCGGCCTTCGACGTTGTGTGGCCGTACTCAGTGGCTGGCGACCTTGCGGTACTGCAGTAGTGCCGCGGGCATCGCGATGGCGAGGATGACCAGCGAGCAGATGATCGCGTAGAGGATGCAGTTCTCCGCGGCCCAGCCTGTCGCGGGGACGAAGGTCGGGGGCGAGTCGTTCTCGAAGAGCTTGCGACCCGCCGCCGACACCGCGGTGATCGGATTCCATTCGGCGATCGCGCGCAGGGGGCCGGGCAGGGTTTCGGCGGAGATGAACGCCGAGGAGATGAACGTCAGGGGGAACAGCCAGATCAGACCCGCGCTCTGCGCCACCTCCACCGTCGGGGAGACCAGACCGGTCAGGGCGCCGACCCACGACATCGCGAACGCGAACAGCAAGATGATCGCGAACGCGATCACGGCATCGCCGAAGCTGCCGTGGATGCGCCAGCCGACGATGTACCCACAGATCGACATCACACCCAGGCTCACGATGTTGACGACCAGGTCGGACAGCGTGCGCCCCATCAGGACCGCCAGCCGCGACATCGGCAGCGTCCGCATCCGGTCGATGATGCCCTTCTGCAGGTCACCGGCCAGGCCGACGGTGGTGAACGCGGCATTGAACGCCACGGTCTGGGTGAAGATGCCGGCCAGCAGGAACTCCCGGTACTGGTCGCCGCCGAGCGAGGCACCGAAGATGTAGGCGAACAGGAACACGAACATCAGCGGCTGGATGGTGGCGGTGACCAGCAGCGTCGGCACCCGCAGGATGGTCAGCAGGTTGCGGTAGGCCACGATCGCGCTGTCGCGCACGAACCGGGCCTTCGGTTCCATCTCCTCGCCTGCGGGCGGCCGCGGGGTGGCCGGCTGGATGGGCAGATCGCGGGTCTCGTACTCGTCCACCGTGACGTCGGGGGCACTCACGACAGGACCTCCTCTTGCACGTCGTCGGTTTCGGGTTCGGGAACGGTCTCGGCCGGGGTGCCGGTGAGGGAAAGGAACACATCGTCGAGAGTGGGACGCACGACGTTCGCGTCGAGCACGCAGACACCGGCGTCGTCGAGGCGGCGCAGCGCTTCGACCATCGTGCGTGACCCGTTGCCCACCACCACCGACACCTCGTCGCTGCCGGGCTCGTGAACGGGCTCGCCGACCCCCACCTGCTGCAGGACCTGCACCGCGGGCCACGGGCTCTGCCCCGCGGCGAGGGTGACCGTGAGCCGGTCGCCGCCGATGGAGGTCTTGAGCTCGTCGGCCGAACCGCGGGCGATGACCGTGCCCTTGTCGATGACGGTGATCCGGTCGGCGAGCAGGTCGGCCTCCTCGAGGTACTGGGTGGTGAGCAGGACGGTGGTGCCGTCGTCGACGAGATCACCGATCACCTGCCACATGTCCAGGCGACCGCGCGGGTCGAGGCCGGTGGTCGGCTCGTCGAGCACCACCACCGGCGGCCGCGCCACCAGCGCACCGGCCAGGTCGAGGCGACGGGCCATACCACCGGAATAGGTGCCTGCCCGCCGACCCGCCGCGTGGTCGAGTCCGAACGCGGTGAGCAGTTCCTCCACGCGCACGACGGACTGCTTGCGTCCCATGCCGTACAGGCGCGCCACCATGCGCAGGTTCTCGTAGCCGGTCAGGTTCGCGTCGACGGCCGCGTACTGGCCGGACAACCCGATCCTGGTGCGCGCGGTGGCCGGGTCGGCCAGCACGTCGATACCGGCGACCCGCACCGAACCGGCATCGGGTCGCAACAGCGTGGTGACGATCCGCACGGTGGTGGTCTTGCCCGCACCGTTGGGGCCCAGCAGGCCGAGCACGGTCCCCGCCGGGATCTCCAGGTCGATCTCCTTCAGTACGCGCACCTTGCCGTAACTCTTCGCCAGGCCGCGCACTTCTACCGCGAGACTCACGGTCGCATCTCCTTCTGGCCGCTGCCGCACACGGTGATGTCCGGGACGGCGTCGAGGTGGCGATGCAGCACGGGGCCGATCGCCGCCAGCGATTCCGGTGTGGTCATCGCCGCGTGCCTGCAGGGCAGGTCGTGGTTGTGGATGTTGCCGGTGACGAACGGCTGCCAGGCGTCGGCACAGCGGCTCGGATCGGCGGCGTTGATCTCGTCCGCCGTGGCGGTGAAGAACACGAGGTCGCCGTCGAAGGTGCGCGGCCGGAACCGGTTGGCCATGACGGTGCCGTCGGCGTACCCGGTGTAGAGGCGTTGCAGATGTTCCACCGAGAGCGCGGCGAACGGACCGGCCTGGGCCCGCAGCAGATCCGCCGCTTCGTTCAGGTCGAGGTCGGCGGGCAACGGTTCGCCGTCGACCAGGTCGGCGCCGAACTCGCCGAGGATGTCGGCGACACTGGGCATCGAGGTGTCGAGCCAGCGGTCACCGAGCTGGTAGCTGTCCATCATCGCCAGCAGCGCGACGTCTTCGCCCGCGTCCTGCAGCTGCACGGCGATCTCCTGCGCGATCAGGCCGCCGAGCGACCAGCCGAGTAGGTGATAGGGACCGTGCGGCTGGATCGACTTGATATGGGCGACATAGTGTCCGGCGGCTTCGGGGATCGAGATGAAGCTGTCGTCGCCGGACACGTGCGGGGCCTGCAGGCCGTACACCGGGCGCTGCGGGGCGAGATGAGCGAGCAGTCCCGCGTAGCACCAGGCCAGCCCGATCGCCGGGTGCACGCAGAACAGCGGGGTGTCGTGCGGGCTGGTGGACGGGCGGATGGCCAGCACCGGGCTGGTGGCCGCCTCGATCACCGCGTCCGGGTCGAGGTCGTCGAGCTTGGCCGCGATTCCCGCGGGGGTGGCGTCGCCGAACATCATCTGGACGGGCATGTCGTAGCCCTGCTCACGCAGTGCCGCGACAACTTTGGTGGCCAGCAGGGAGTTGCCGCCGAGTTCGAAGAACCCGTCGTCCACGCCGACCCGCTCGACCCCGAGGACCTCGGTGAACACCGCGCACAGCGCCATCTCGGCGACGGTCGCCGGCGCGCGGTATCCGCCGGACGCGGTGAACACCGGCTCGGGCAGCCGGGCTCGATCGAGCTTGCCGACCGGACTCAGCGGCACCTCGTCGAGCAGCATGATCGCCTGCGGGACCATGTAGTTCGGCACGTGACCCGCGACGTGCTCGAGCAGTTCGGGCACGCTCGGCGCGCTCCCGTTGCGTGCCTTCACATACGAGACCAGCGCGGTGACCCCGGCCTGCGTGGTGTGACCGATGGTGAGCGCGAGCTCGACATCGGCGTGCCGGGCGAACGCGACGTCGATCTCGCCGAGTTCGATCCGGAATCCGCGGACCTTCACCTGATGGTCGGTGCGGCCGACGTACTCCACGTCCAGCGCCGACTTGGCGCCGTCACGCCAGCGCACCAGGTCGCCGGTCCGGTACATCCGTTCGCCCGGCGCGCCGTAGGGATCGGCCACGAACCGCTGGGCCGTGAGTCCCGGCCGGTTGAGGTAGCCGCGCGCCAGGGCCGAGCCCGCCAGCTGCAGCTCGCCGGTGACACCGATCGGGGTCGGGTGCAGTCGCCGGTCGAGCACGGTGGCCGCGACGCCGCGGATCGGCCCACCGATGGTGATCGGGCCCCGCGGGCTCATCGGCTGCGGCATCAACGTGACGATGGTCGTCTCGGTGGGGCCGTACACGTTGTAGAAGTTGCGCCCCGGCGCCCAGCGGGCGAGCAGTTCCGGCGGCAGCGCCTCACCACCGGTGAGCACGTGGGCCAGCGAGTTCACGCCCGCCGGGTCGACGGTGCCCAGCGCGGCGGTGGTGATGAACGCGTGGGTGATC
>NZ_JBHWZY010000682.1:0-3813 GCF_042727815.1 Nocardia sp. NPDC060220 | reverse complement strand
GAGTACCTGCTTACATCATGAACAATCATGGCCCCCGGCAGCAGATGTCAATCCGATGACATCTACATGCCCTATCCGGGACGCCGAACGTTAACTGGTGGAATACTACCGCCGTGACCGCAACTGATGATCGACCCGTCTGGGCTGTTCGGATGCGCTCGGAACGTGACGCGAGGGGGTGGTCGCAAGCCGATGCCGTTCGCGCTATGCGTGCCAAGTCCTCCCACAACCTGCCGACGGACAGTACCCTGCTGCGCAACTGGCGCCGCTGGGAATCCGGGGAATCGCGACCTGACGAGTTCTACGCGCCGATCATCGCGGCCGCGTTCGACACCGTCCCCGCCGCGTTCTTCCCGAAGTCCCGTCCCAACCGTGATGACGAGCTGTTATCGGCAACCGGTATGGACACTCTGGAGTTCATCGGACGACTCAGAATGTCCGACGTCAACAGCGCCACCCTGGACGCGGTGCGGATCACCGCCGAAAGGCTGTGCTGCGAATACGCCTACGCCGACCCCTACGCACTGCACACCGAGGGGACCGCGTGGCTGCGCCGGATCACCTCCCTGCTCGACGGCAGACTGACGCTGAGCCAGCATCGCGAAATCCTCGTCCTGGCAGGCTGGGTCGCGTTGCTGGTCGGTTGCGTCGACTACGATCTGGGCCGCCGGGGTGGTGCCGAGGCCACCCGCCGAGCCGCCGATTCGCTGGGTCGCGAGGCAGGCAATACCGAGATCGTCGGGTGGGCGGCGGAGATGTCGGCGTGGTTCGCGTTGACCCAGGGCAACTTCCGTGGCGCGATCGATGTCTCGGAGAAGGCCATGGCGGGTACCACGTCGTCGAGTGTGGGGGTGCAGTTGGCGGCGCAGCGCGCCAAGGGCTGGGCCCGGCTCGGTGATCGCCGCAATGTGCAGACCGCCCTCGACGAGGGCAGGGCGATCCTGTCGCGGATGGGTCATCCGGCCGATCTGGACAACCACTTCGTCGTCGACGCCACGAAATTCGACTTCTACGCGATGGACTGCTGCCGGGTGGCGGGCCAGGATCGACTGGCCGAGCGCTACGCCCAGCAGGTGATCAGCGATTCGACCCGACCGGACGGTTCGGTCCGCAATCCCATGCGGGTCTCCGAGGCGCGGCTCACCCTGGCCGTCGTGGCCGTGCGCGATCGCGATCTCGAGCGCGCGGTCGAGGAGGGTGTCGCGGCGTTCTCCGCGGGGCGCAAGTCGCTGCCGTCGCTGGCGTGGATCGCGGGCGAGGCGGCCAGGGAGATCATCGAACGATACCCAGGAGATCACCGCACCCAAACCTTCCTCGAGCAGCTGCGATCGCTCAATGTCGGATGAGCTCGCGCGGCGATGCCACGCCGATCGGGGACGGGTCCGGCGGAGCACGCGAAGGCCACCACTAACCTGTCTACGGTGACCGACTCCGCCGACGGCCTGCCCAGCGCCGTACCCGCCCTGTGGGACGAGCGTCTGCGGTTGTTCTCGTTCGCGACCGCCGAGAAGCGCGCCGACTACCTGCGGGTGCTGCGCGCCTTCGACAGCGCTCGGGCCGCCTACGTGGTGTTGTTGCACGCCGACGACGTCGCCGAGTGGATAGCCAGAGCCGAGGCGGGCGGTCGAGCCGAGGCGGCCGCGGGTGTCCCACTGCCCGCGGTCGAGATCGGTCCCCTGCTCGAGCAGCTGCATCGCTGGGGTGTGCTCGAACGCAGCTACGACGGCACCCGCGCGGCCACCCTGGCCGAGTACCGCAACCGGCACTACGTCTACCAGTTCGCGCAGGCCGGGTTCCAGGCCTACCGGGCGGTGGCCGGGGTGCTCGCGGCCCGGATGGAGGACGCGTCGCTGTCGCGGCTGGTGCTGCCCGAGCTGCTCGCCGACCTGCGCACCCTCTCCGCCGCCAACCGCGACGGCGACGCCGAGCGGGTCTACACCACGTTGCGCAGGCTCGACACCGCGCTCACCGACATGGCCGCGCGCGCCGCGCACTTCTACCTGTCTCTGGGCGACCTGGTGCGCACCACCGAGATCACGCCGGAATCCTTCCTCGCGCACAAGGACGCGCTGCTGGCACACATGCGGGAGTTCAGCATGGATCTGGCCCGGTTCGCCCCGCGGCTGGCGGCGGCGATCGGTGAAGTCGAGGCGACCGGCGTCGAGCAGCTGATCGGCCGCGCGGCCGGGTGCGACGAGCGGGTGCTGTTGAGTATCGCCGAGCGCGAAGCGGATTGGCGTTCCCGCTGGGACGGGCTGCGCACCTGGTTCGTCGCCGCGGGCACCGAGTCGTCGGAAACCTGCGAGGCCGATCGGCTCCGCGAGGCGACGATGAGCGCGATCGCGGCGGTGCTGTCGCTGTTGCGCCGGGTCACCGAGACCCGCCGAGGTGGCGTCAGCCGGGAATCGGCGTTGCGTCACCTGGCCGAATGGTTCGTCGCCACCCCCAGCGCGGGCAGTGCGCACGCGCTCTACGACGCGGTGTTCGGGCTGGGCAAGCCGCGCCACCTGTCGCTCGAACATCCCGACGCGGAGCTGATCCCCACCAGCCGATCCTGGTGGGAAGCACCGCCGTTGGAGATCTCCCGCACGCTCGCCGAAACCGGTCGCGCACCCACGGCGGGCGCCCCGGCCCGGATCGCGCGCAACGACGCGGGCGTGCGGCGGCTGCGGGAGGCCCAACTGGCGGCACAGCGTGAACGCGCCGCGGCCGCCGCCTCGCTGTCCCAGGGCAATGTGCACGAACGAGTGCTGGATCAGCGTGAGACCGAGGTGCTGTTGCGCCTGATCGACGCCGCCTCCACCGCGTGGGTTCCGGTGAGCGGAAAGGTCGACGGCACAACAGGTTCCGACAACGGTGTCACGTTGACAGTGCGCCCCTGCGATGGGTCGACGGTCATCCGGACCGCGGCGGGGCTGCTCCATCTGAACAACCGTCGCCTCGAAGTACGCGAGTCGAGCCGCCGCGGGGTCGCGCGATGAGACTGCGCATCGACTCGCCAGATTTCGGCGACCATCGCTCGGTGGCGGCGCGACCGACGTCGGCACGAGGGGCAAGACTGTGAAGCGACAACGGATCGATGCGCTCGCTCTCGACAGTTATCAGCGGGCGGCGCGAGTGATGCTCGCCAATCACCTGGTCACCCGGGTCTATCCCGACCGGATCGCGCTGCCGTTGATTCGGCGGTGGGCGACGGAACTGCGCGAGGATCTGGCCGAATTGTTCGGTTACCGCTTGGAGGTCACCGAGACCACGGCCCGGCTCTACCCGGTGCACGATCGGCTCGATGACGCCCGGCCCGCCCGCAGCGTCAACGATCGGGTCTTCGACCGCCGCCGCTACGCCTATCTGTCACTGGCGCTGGCCGCGCTCGGCCGGGCAGGCGACCAGATCACCCTGTCCGAATTGGCCGAGCACGTCGCCGATTACGCGAGCCGGATCGAGGGACTCGACCTGTCGACCGAGCGAGCCGCCGATCGCGACGCCTTCGTCGATGCCGTCGGCTGGCTGGGCGCGCGGGGTGCGTTGACGTTGGCCGACGGCGACGCGGGCGGTTGGGCCAGCGACCCGGAGGCGGGCGAGGCGCTCTACGACATCGACCGCCCGGTGGTGTTCGCGCTGTTCCGGCCCCCACGGGCACTGCAGCATCTACACAGCGTGCGCGGGTTGCTGGCCGAGAACACCGACCAGGCTGATCAGGCTCGCCGGGTGCGCCGGGCGCTCGTCGAGCGCCCCGTCGTCTATCTCGACGAACTGTCGGCAGCCGAGGGTGCGCTGCTCGGCCAGGACCGACTGGTCGGCGAGGTCGAACAC
>NZ_JBHWZY010000681.1:0-3814 GCF_042727815.1 Nocardia sp. NPDC060220 | reverse complement strand
GGGCCCTTCGGGCCCCTGATCTTCCCTCCCTCCGGGTACTCCTTCGTCGCACCCTTCGGTCAGTCCAGATCAGGGCGGGCCCCTAGAGAGACTTACAAAAGGCGCTCAGGTGCTCGGGGTTTGCGGGGGGCGCGGCGCGGAGGGGTTCTTGCGGCTTAAGCTGCTGTTGCCGGACGTGCTTGCTTGCCCGGTGCTATGTCTCGAGCGCAGCGTGTGATCGAAAGGGAGTATCGGCGGTCATGGTCAACGTCACCGATGGATTCGGGTCGAGCGTTCTCGGATACCCGAGGATCGGTCCGCACCGAGAGCTCAAGCGTGCGCTCGAGTCGTATTGGCGCGGATCGCTCGAACGCGAGGAACTGCTCACGGTAGGACGCGATATCCAGGAGCGTCAGTTCAACGAACTGGCCGCGACCGGACTCACGCAGGTGCCGGGCAACACCTTCTCCTTCTACGATCACATCCTCGACAACGCGCTGCTGTTCGGCGCTGTGCCCTCGCGTTTCAAGGAGTTCGAGGCCGGGCTCGACCCGCTCGACTTCTACTTCCTGATGGCGCGCGGCAACCCGGACACCCCGCCGCTCGAGCTGGTGCGTTTCTTCGGCACCAACTACCACTACCGCCAGCCCGAACTCGACGCCGACACCACGTTCTCGCTGCATCCGCAGGCCCTGCTCGACGAGTGGGACCGGGCGGCCGCCC
Source organism: Nocardia sp. NPDC060220 (assembly GCF_042727815.1). Lineage (NCBI taxonomy): Bacteria > Bacillati > Actinomycetota > Actinomycetes > Mycobacteriales > Nocardiaceae > Nocardia > Nocardia sp. NPDC060220. The sequence goes on along the minus strand of NZ_JBHWZY010000681.1, from coordinate 3,112 downwards.
GCGGGATCGAGCTGCGTCCGGTGGTCCTCGGCCCGGTGTCGTTGCTGCTGCTGTCGAAGGCCGGGCATGTGCCGGGCGAGGCCGAGTTCGACACGTTGAGCCTGCTCGATCAGCTGCTGCCGTTCTACGAAGAGCTGTTCGAGATCCTCGCCAAGCGCGGGTCGACCTGCGTGCAGCTCGACGAGCCCTGCTTCACCGGCGAGCGCACTCCCGCCGAGCTCGCCGCGTTCGAGAAGGCATACAACCAGCTGGCGAAGGCGCCGCTGCGTCCGCGCATCCTGGTCACCGGGCAGTACGGCGACTTCGGCGAGGCGCTGCGGATTCTGGCCGCGAGCAATGTCGAGGCCATCGGACTCGATCTGGCCTCCTACCGGATGCAGCCGGAGGAACTGGCGGCGATCCCGGGGATCCGGCGCAAGCGGATCTACGCGGGTGTCATCAGTGGTCAGAACGTGTGGCGGGCCGACCGTTTCGTCACGCTGAGCTACCTCAACGCGATCGCCGAGGTGTGCCCGGATCTGGTGGTGTCGACCGGCACCACGCTGCTGCACGTGCCCTACGACGTGCTCGCCGAGTACGACATCGAGGGCAACGTCGCCGACCGGCTCGCCTTCGCGAAACAGAAGGTGGGCGAGGTCGTCTCACTCGCCAAGGCACTCACCGAGGGCCCGTCGGAGAACTGGCGCAAGCGGCCGACCGAGGTGCACTTCAAGCAGAAGCACGCGGTGCGCCAGCGGGTGTACGCCGTGACGCCCGAGATGCGCGAACGCGCGCCCTACGACGAGCGCGCGGCCGCGCAGCAGGAGCGGTTGAACCTGCCGTTGGTGCCCGCCACCACGCTCGGTTCGTTCCCGCAGAGCGGCAAGCTGCGCCAGGCCCGCCACGAGGTGGCCTCGGGCCGGCTGTCCGACGACGACTACCGCAAGCAGGTCGAGGCCGAGATCGAGGCCACGATCCGGCTCCAGGAAGACATCGGCCTCGACGTGTTCGTGCACGGTGAGCACGAACGCAACGACATGATCCAGTTCTTCGCCGAGCAGCTCGACGGTTTCGCCACCACCCGCTTCGGCTGGGTGCAGGTGTACGGCTCGCGCTGTGTGCGACCGCCGATCGTCTACGGCGATGTGGCACGGCCCGCACCGATGTCGGTGGAGTGGACCACCTACGCGCAGTCGCTGACCGACAAGCCGGTGAAGGGCATGGTCACCGGGCCGGTCACGATGCTGGCGCGTTCGTTCGTCCGCCAGGATCAGCCGCTCTACGAGACGGCCGACCAGGTGGCGCTCGCCATCCGCGACGAAGTGGTCGACCTGGAGAAGGCCGGGATCGCGATCATCCAGGTCGACGAACCCGCCATCCGCGAGCTGCTCCCCGCCCGCCCGCACGGCCGTGAGGAGTACCTGCGCTGGGCGGTCGGCGCGTTCAAGCTGGCCACCTCCGGCGTGCGTTCCGACACCCAGATCCACACCCACATCGGCTATTCCGGCCGCACCGAGGTGGTCGACGCGATCGATCAGCTCGACGCCGACGTCACCGCCATCGTGGCGACCCGCTCGATCGAATGGGTCATCGAGGCGCTCACCGAGGACCTGTCCTCGGGCCACGGCCTCACCCACGGCGTCGGCCCCGGCGTGTACGAGAGCCGCTCGGCCCGCATCCCCGATATCGACGAGTTCGACGAACTGCTCACCCAGGCCGCGAATGCCGTGACCCCGCAACGGTTGTGGGCCAACCCCGACGGCGGCCTCAAGACGCGCCACTACTGGCAGCTGGAGCCGTCGTTGCGCAACATGGTGGCTGCGGCTCGCCGGGTCCGCCGCCGCGCGTTGGCCGCGCAGGAGGCTGCCGCGACCGAGGGGTAAGCGAACAAAGCAAAAAGGGCGCACCGGGTTTCGGTGCGCCTTTTTTGTTGCCGGATGGTCCCTACGCCTAGCGCCGGGTTTTATTACGGTACGTACTGTACCGTTGTGGCATGACAGTGATGACCTGGCCGGATTCCCTACGTGTAGCGCAGGTTCGGATCGCCCGCCCGACGGATCGGCTCGACGAGGTAGTGCGCTTCTATGTCGACGGGCTCGGGCTGCGCGAGCTGTACCGGTTCGAGAACCATGCCGGATACGACGGGGTAATGGTCGGTTTGCCCGGCGCCGATTACCACCTCGAGTTCACCAGTCATGTCGATGGCAGCCCGGGTGCGGCGCCCAGCGCGGAGAACCTGCTGGTGCTCTATTTCGACGGTGCGGCGCCGATGTTCGACGTGGTGGAGCGGCTCGGTGAGTTCGGGGTCGAGCCGGTGCCCGCGCAGAATCCGTACTGGGCGGCCAACGGCGGTATGGCATTTCCCGATCCGGATGGGTGGATCGTCATGCTCGTGCCACGGCCGGTCTTCTGATGCCCGGACGCGCGCGCGAGGACCGGATCGATGTCGCGGTGCTGGCCGCCACCCGGCAGCTGCTCGACGACAACGGCTACGCCGAACTGTCGATCGGTGCGGTGGCGACCAGGTCGGGCATTCATCGCCCGGCGATCTACCGGCGCTGGCCGTCCAAGCGGCATCTGGTCGTCGCGGTGGTCGCCGATCTGCTCGGTGTCCGGCCGACGGACGACACCGGCGATCTGCGCGCGGATCTCACCGCGGCCCTGCGCGGCCTCGTCGCCGCGCTGCGCGACACCCCGCTCGATCGGGTGCTGCCCGCGCTGGTGGCAGACCTGACGAACGACCCTGAACTGCGCGCACACTTCCTGTCCACGGTCTTCGAGCCACGCAGGGAAACCACCGCGAACGTCCTGCGCTCGGCGATGGGGCGCGGCGAGGTCGATCCGGACATAGATCTCGACTTCGTCCTCGACACGGTCGCGGCGACGATCTACTTCCGTGCACTCTTCGGTCATCTGCCGTTGGACGACGCACTCGTCGATGCCTCGGTGAACGCCGTCCTGCGTCTGGTGCGCCCGCTCGATAGCTGAGGGCGCTAGGTCGAGGGCGCGCTGATACAGCGGTCGGCCACGGTCAGCAGCGCCGGATCATGGCGCTGATCGGGCGGTTTTCGAATTATTCGAAAACATGCCATAATTGTGGCGGTCCCTAGGAGGCGCGATGACCGCAACGTTG
>NZ_JBHWZY010000680.1:0-3819 GCF_042727815.1 Nocardia sp. NPDC060220 | reverse complement strand
GGGTTACTTCGATTCGGCGGCCGGCGCGCCCGCGGGACGACCCACGGCGCGACGACGCGGCTTGCGCTCCGGGACGACCACCGGCTCCGCCGCGAAGTCCACGACGGCCGCCGCGGGCGGCTGCTCGTTCGCCGACAGGACGAACACTGCTCCCGCGCTGTCCGGCGCGGGCGCTGCCGTCGACCGGGCTACGCGACGCCTACGCGGTGCCCGCGGTGCGGGTTCCGCGGCGGCAGCAGCCGGTTCGGGCTCAGCGACCGGGGCCGGCTGCGCGGTCTCGACCGCGGCCGGTTCGGGCTGCGAGGTCTCGACGACCGGGGTCTCGGCGACCGGGGTCTCGGCGACAGCGGCGGTATCGGCAGCTGCCGAGATCACCGCTTCCTCCTCGGCCTCGGGTGCCTCGGGTTCCGCCTCGCCGGAGATGACCCCGGTGAGCGGCCCCTCGGTGCTCTGCTCGGTATTCGCCGCGGCGGCACCACGACCCGACCGGCGCGACCGCGAACGCGACCGCGACCTGGTGGGCTCGGCGGGCGCTTCCTCGACGACCTCGGTGTGCTCGTCGCTGGACTCGTCGTCGTGATGACCTGCCATCGCGAGTACCACCGGGTGGGCCCGCTTGACCGCGATGTCCTCTTCGGCGTGCTCGGCGGCCGGTGCGGTGCCGTTGGTCGCGGGCGCCGCGGCGGCCGCGGGCTTGTCGCGATCCTTACCGCGACGACGACGCGAACCGCCCTCCTTCGACCGCGGCTCCTCGACCCCGGACCCGGAATCCACCGGGTAGGAGTGCACGAGAATGCCGCGACCGTGGCAGTGCTCACAGGTGGTGGAGAACGCCTCGACCAGTCCGGTGCCCAGCTTCTTGCGGGTCATCTGGACCAGGCCCAGCGAGGTGACCTCCGACACCTGGTGGCGGGTGCGGTCGCGTCCGAGCGCCTCGGTGAGACGACGGAGCACCAGGTCACGGTTGGATTCGAGAACCATGTCGATGAAGTCGACGACGATCATGCCGCCGATATCGCGCAGCCGCATCTGGCGCACGATCTCCTCGGCCGCTTCCAGGTTGTTCTTGGTGACGGTCTCTTCGAGGTTCGACGAGCCCGAGCCGGTGAACTTGCCGGTGTTGACGTCGACGACGGTCATCGCCTCGGTGCGGTCGATCACCAGGGTGCCGCCCGAGGGCAGCCACACCTTGCGATCGAGCGCCTTGGCCAGCTGCTCGTCGATCCGGAAGGCGTCGAACACGTCGACACCGTTGTTCTCGTGCCGGTTGACCCGCGGCAGCAGGTCGGGCGCCACCGTGCGGACGTAGGTTTCGACGGTGCTCCACGCGCGGTCACCTTCGATGACCAGCTTGGCGAAGTCCTCGTTGAACAGGTCGCGGATGACCTTGACCAGCATGTCGGGCTCTTCGTAGAGGGCCTTCGGTGCGTTGGTCTCCTTGGCGGCGGCCTCTTCGATGGTGCGCCAGGCGGCCTGCAGCCGCTCGACGTCGCGAGCCAGTTCGGGCTCGCTGACACCCTCGGACGCGGTCCGGATGATCACCCCGGCGTCGGACGGAACGATCTCGCGCAGGATCTCCTTGAGCCGCTTGCGCTCGGTATCGGGCAGCTTGCGACTGATCCCGGTCGACGTGCCACCGGGCACGTACACCAGGAAGCGACCCGCGAGGGAGATCTGGGTGGTGAGGCGGGCGCCCTTGTGACCCACCGGGTCCTTGGACACCTGCACCAGCACCTGATCGCCGGGCTTGAGCGCCTGCTCGATCTTGCGCTCGCGACCGCCTAGACCGGCGGCTTCCCAGTTCACCTCACCGGCGTAGAGCACACCGTTGCGGCCGCGGCCGATGTCGATGAACGCCGCCTCCATGCTGGGCAGCACGTTCTGGACCTTGCCGAGGTAGACATTGCCCACCATCGACGCCTGACCGGAACTGGTGACGAAGTGCTCGACGAGGATGTTGTCCTCGAGGACCGCCACCTGGGTGGTGGTCTGGTGACCGGGCGCGTGCTCGGCGGGGTCGAACGCCTTCTCGCGCACGACCATCACCCGGTCGACCGCCTCGCGGCGAGCCAGGAACTCCGACTCGGTCAGGATCGGCGGACGACGACGCCCGGCTTCCCGGCCGTCACGGCGACGCTGACGCTTCGCTTCCAGCCGGGTGGAGCCGGAGATGCCCTGCACTTCGTCGGGGTTGCTCGCGCTGGAACGGCCGCGGCTCTTGTTGCGGGGCTCGCGCTCGTGCACCACGGTGTTCGGCGGATCGTCTTCGGTCGCCGACTCGGCGTCGGCGGACTCACCACCGACCTTGCGGCGACGGCGACGACGGCGACGACGGCTCGCGCCATCGGAGGAGCCGTCTTCGTCATCGGTGTCGGATTCGGTGTCCTCGGCCTGCTCGGCTTCGGCGGTGACCTGCTCGGCCGGCTGCTCGGCCTCGTCGGTGTCGTCGTCATCACTGTCGGAGTCGGTGTCCTCGCCGTCGGCGGACTGCTCGCCACGACCACGACCCCGGCCACGACGGCCACGACGGCGGCGGCGCGGCTGGCCGTCGGCGTCGTTGTCACCGGACTGATCGGCGGACTCGTCCTCGGCCTCGGCGTCGAGCTCCTCGGCCTTGGGCGCGACGGTTTCCTCCACCGACGGCGCGGTGGGCTCTTCGATCTTCTTGGGAGCCCGTTCGGCCCGACGGCGTTTGCGGGTCTCCTCGGCGGCGGTGGCGTCCGGCGGGAGGAACAACGGCATATCCACCGAGGCAGGCGCCTCGAAGGTCACCGGCTCGGCCCGCACGGGGGATTCCGACGCCCGGTGGGTGAACAGATCCGTGTGCGCGTCCTCGCGCATCGCGGCGAACACCTCGTCGGTGCGCGCGACGTGGGGCGCGGAGAACAGCGACGCGGGCGCCGCGGACGTGTCGGCCGGCTGCTCGGCGACGGGGGTGGACGCGGCACTCTTCTTCGCGCGCGTCGTGGGTGCGGGTGCGGGTGCTGAAGGTTCGCCGGGTTCGGCGTCAGCGGCGGCGATCGCGTCGCGCACCGTTTCGGCGACCGAACGGTCGACATTGGATTGAACGCTGCGCGCCTCGGCGCCCAACTCGGCCAGTTTGGCCAGGATGCGTTTGCTGGTCACTCCCAACCGCTTGGCCAGTGCATGAACTCGAATTCGCTCCGGCAATTGATCGGCATCCTGTTGTGTTGTGTCCAGCGGCTCTTTTTCGGCCACGAAGTCTCCTCGGGCCCCCGGGCGCGTCCTTCCCCGGTACGGGAGTGACGCGGCCGACGCGGGGGCATCGTCCGTGCACCTCGTACCCGATGGTACGAGGGTCATCTGGTCTCGCCCCGCGTGTCCGGTCGCACCTTGATCGATCATCTGGCGGGCCAACCGGTCACACGGCGCCTGGCTGTACGGCGTGGCACCGCGCTTTCGAGCGCTCATCCAGCGTGCCTGCGCGGGCGACCCCAGCAACAGGGCCATCCGTGGCAGCGATGATCGGCATCAACCGCGGTGTCATCCGGTCATGTCCGACACCGCGTCACGTACCTGCGCGACAGGTCGGCGTCGAACACATCCGTAATCAGTATCCCATACGGTTCGCGCGGGGATCGCCATCGGCGCAACTCACGCGAACTCCGCCCCGCTCACGGCGGTGGTATCACCCGGTGGATCCGGCAAGCGAGGGTGCCCCGGCCGAGCGGAGTTCGATACCGCCTGACCGGGTGTCCTTCTACCTTTGCTGCGCTACCGACCGCTGCGGGTCAGGCGGGGAATTCGGGGAACCAGAGGGCGATCTCGCGCTTGGCGGACTCGGGCGAGTCGGATCCG
>NZ_JBHWZY010000679.1:0-3823 GCF_042727815.1 Nocardia sp. NPDC060220 | reverse complement strand
AGGAGATCCTTGAGCTCGGCGGCGGTGATGGTCGACCCGGCTGCGGCCGCGGTGCCTTCCTCCGACACCACACCGCAGAACGCGTCGTAGTCGATCAGTTCGGTGATCGGCTCACGCTGCGGATCGCGGCGCAGCTTGATGGTGCGGTAGTTCATGTCCAGTGCGTCGTAGACCATCAGGCGGCCGAGCAGCGTCTCACCGATGCCGGTGATCAGCTTGATCGCCTCGGTCACCATCACCGATCCGATCGACGCGCACAGCACGCCCAGCACGCCACCCTCGGCGCAGGAGGGGACCATTCCCGGCGGCGGGGCCTCCGGGTACAGGTCGCGGTAGTTGATGCCGCGCCCGTCGGGGGCGTCTTCCCAGAACACCGAGACCTGGCCCTCGAAGCGGTAGATCGAGCCCCACACGTAGGGCTTGCCCGCGAGGACGGCGGCGTCGTTGACGAGGTAGCGGGTGGCGAAGTTGTCGGTGCCGTCGACGATCAGGTCGTACTCGGCGAACAGCTCCACGGCGTTCTCGGGCTCCAGGCGGATCTTGTGCAGCCGCACGTCGATCCCGGAGTTGATCTCCAGGATGGAATCGCGGGCGCTGTCGGCCTTGGGACGGCCGATATCGGATTCGCCGTGGATGATCTGGCGCTGCAGGTTGGAGGCGTCGACCTCGTCGAACTCGACGATGCCGAGCGTGCCGACACCGGCCGCGGCCAGATAGAGCAGGGCAGGCGCGCCGAGGCCGCCCGCGCCGATCACGAGGACCTTGGCGTTCTTCAACCGCTTCTGACCGTCGACACCGAGATCGGGGATGATCAGGTGCCTGCTGTAGCGAGCGATTTCGTCCTTGGTCAGTTCCGCGGCCGGTTCGACCAGCGGCGGCAACGTCCCTGTGAGAGACACGTGAGAACTCCTGTATCTGAAGGCGGCTGGGCCTGGTGGCCGTTCTGCTGTCTACAACAAGACCCGCCGCGCTGTTCTTCCCGTCCATGGTCCCGCATGGGCGAGGCCACTAGCCGCGCGGGTAGGGCCAGGGGTTGAAGCGGCAGGTCTTGCCGTCGGCGGGGACCACGCCGTGGGGGTCGAGCAGGGCGATGTCGTTGTTCTTGGTGCCGAAGGTCTGCTGCATCATGATCGGCGCGAGGCCGCCGTCGGTCTCGCACGGCTGATGGCCGTGATAGCCGATGGCGTGGCCGACCTCGTGGTTGATCTGGTACTGCCGGTAGGAACCGATGTCGCCGTCGAAGGCCAGCGCGCCGCGGACCCAGCGGACCTCCGAGAGCACGACCCGGTCGAGGTCGGCGTTGTAGCACGACGAGTCGATCGGGATCTCGAAGCCGCACGCGGCACGGGTGCTTTCGCGAGAGGTGAGCGAGAGCCGGAAGTCGGCCGGGCCCGCGTCGATGCGCTGGAAGCCGAACTTGGGGTCGTTGGTCCAGCTCTTCGGGTTGGCCAGGGTGGTCTCCACCATCTTCGCCACGGCGGCGTCGCCACCGAACGGTGCGGTGTCGATGCCGTCCTCGACTTCGACGGTGTAGCGGAACACGCGCTCGGTGCCGGCGCCGACCTGGGCGCTGGTGCCCGGCACCACATGCCAGGTGCCCGCCGCGCGCTCGACGTAGTCGCCGCCCTCCGGCAGCGCGCCCAGCGGCAGATCGGCGGGGAACTTGCCGTCGCCGGGGGGTGCGCCGATGATGCCGGACTGCGCCACCTTGGGACTCAGCGCGCCGAAGCCGGGATCGCTCGGCGGCGGGATCGGTCCGGTGCGCACCGCGTCGACGACGACCAGCACGGTGATGGCGAGCAGCACCGGCAGCGCGTAGGCCCGCCACCCGTAGGCGGACACGAATCGACCGAGCGCGCTCTGCTTCTTCGCCTCCCGCTGCGGGCTGCGCGGGCGGCCGTTGTCGTGGTCGGTGGGATCCCAGCGGGCACGCAGCGGCTGGCGGGATCGGTCGGCGGGCTGATAGAGCCCGAGCGGGTCGTAGACCTGCAACTCCCGCCCCTCCTGCGCCGACGTGACAGCACCGGACTCGGAGGGTTGCGTGGAGCGAGCGACATCGCGCCCGCCGTCGGCATGGTCATCCGTCCGGTCGGTCACCCCATCAGATTCTCACAGTGCGCAAATCCGCCGTACGGGCGGCCGGAGGAGATCGCGCGGTTACGGCCCGGCGAACTCCGTGGACTGGTACTACATTTCCAGGGCGAGACGCAGGGCGAACACCGTGCGAGTATCGTTCGTGGGATACCCGACCGCACACCCGGCGGCCTGGGGAATCGACTATAGAGAGCCGAGATGACTGACCTCGTGGACCGCATGCCCTCGCGCCGATCGGTGCCGGAGACGGTCCCGGCCAAACGCGGCACCCGCCTGCCTCGCGACGAGCGCCGCCAGCAGCTGCTGCTCGCCGCCAGCGAGGTCTTCGTCCAGCGCGGCTACCACGCGGCGGGCATGGACGAGATCTCCCAGGTAGCCGGGGTCAGCAAGCCGGTGCTGTACCAGCACTTCGCCAGCAAGCTGGAGCTGTACCTGGCGGTGCTGCAGAACTACGTCGACATCCTGGTGTCGAGCGTGCGCCAGGCGCTGCGCTCCACCACCGACAACAAGCAGCGCGTGCGGGCCGCGGTCGCCGCGTACTTCGATTTCGTCGACAACGAGATGCAGGGCTTCCGCCTCGTCTTCGAATCCGACCTCACCAGCGAACCGCAGGTGCAGCGCCGGGTCGAGCAGGCCACCGAAGCCTGTGTCGACGCGGTGTTCGATCTGGTCGCCCACGACTCGGGTCTCGACCCGTACCGCGCGCGCATCCTTGCCGTCGGCCTCGTCGGCGCCAGCCAGTTCTCGGCGCGCTACTGGCTCGAAGCCGACCGCCCGGTCCCCAAGGACGAAGCCGTCGACACCACGGTGTCGCTGGCCTGGGGTGGCCTCAAGCACGTGCCGCTGACCGCCGCCCAGCGTGCCTACTCCCAGGACCTCTGAGTCCGCAACGACGGAAAATGCCCCGCCATCGGAAATGGCGGGGCATTTTTGTGTTCGCAGCTCAGATCGTGGCGAAGCCGACTCGGCCGACGGCCGGGGAACCGATTTCCACGTAGGCGACCTTCGCGGCCTGGATCAGGAACTTGCGGCCCTTCTCGTCGGTGAGTGACACGACACCGGCGGAGCCGCTCAGCGCATCGGACACCAGCGCCTCGATCTCATCAGGGCTCTGCGCACTGTTGATCACGAGCTCGCGCGGGCTATCCGAAATACCGATCTTGACCTCCACGGCCAACCTCCGAACGTAAGAGTCCTGTGTTGTCAGGTCCCAGGCTAGTGCAGCCCGAACACCACCGCTCCCACACCTGGTGCGCTGTCAGCGAACGGGATCAGGCGGGCTCGATCAGTTCGATCTCGAGTTCGATCTTCACGGTGTCCGACAGCATGCCCGGCATAGCGACGCCGACGCCGAAGTCGGTGCGCTTGATGGCGCCGGTGGCGGAGAAACCCGCGTGCCGGGTGCCGTCGGGGAAGTCGGCGATGCCGCCCCATTCGACGTCGAGGGTCAGCGGCTGGGTGATCGCGCCCAGGGTGGCCTCGCCGGTGACGGTGAAGGTTTCGGCGACCCGGACCGGCTGGGTGGCACGGAAGCTCAGGGTCGGGCGGTTGGCGACGTCGAGGAAGTCGGCCTGGCGGATGTGAGCGTCGCGGTCGGCGTTGCTGGTGTCGAAGGAATCGAGTTCGATGGTGGCGCCGAGGGTGGCCGCGCCCGTCTCGTCCACGACGAACTCGGTCTGGAAGCGGGTGAATCCGCCGCGCACCTTGGCGATCCCGAGGTGGCGAATGG
>NZ_JBHWZY010000678.1:0-3825 GCF_042727815.1 Nocardia sp. NPDC060220 | reverse complement strand
GGATCCTGGACAACATCGCGGGCGTGCGCGCCGATGCCGAGCGTGGTGACGCCCTGTTCGGCACCCTCGACAGCTGGCTGATCTGGAACCTCACCGGCGGCGTGCACGTCACCGACCCCACCAATGCCTCGCGCACCATGCTGATGGATCTCGAATCCCTCGACTGGGACGACGACCTCCTCGCGATCTTCGGCATCCCGCGCGCCATGCTGCCCGCCATCGCGCCGTCGGCGAATCCGCGACTGTTCGGGACGACGAAGCCCGACGGCCCGTTCAAAGGCTCGGTGCCCATCGCGGGCGTGCTCGGCGATCAGCAGGCCGCGGGCGTCGGGCAGGTGTGTTTCCAGCCCGGCGAGGCCAAGAACACCTATGGCACAGGCAATTTCCTGATGCTCAACACCGGCACGGAGATCGTGCGCTCGAACCACGGCTTGATCACCACGGTCGCGTATCAGTTCGGCGACGACAAGCCCGCCTACGCGCTGGAGGGGTCGATCGCGGTCACCGGGTCGGCCGTGCAGTGGTTGCGCGACCAGATGGGCATCATCGCGGGCGCGGCGCAGATCGAAGACCTCGCCGGGCAGGTGGCCGACTCCGGCGGCGTGTACTTCGTGCCTGCCTTCTCCGGTCTGTTCGCGCCGTACTGGCGACCCGATGCCCGCGGCGCGGTCGTCGGGCTCTCGCGCTACAGCAACAACGCCCACTTGGCCAGGGCCACCCTGGAATCCATCGCCTACCAGACCCGCGACGTGGTCGAGGCCATGCAGCGCGACGCCGGGGTCCGACTGGCGACGCTGCGGGTGGACGGCGGCGTCACGGTGAACCAGCTGGCGATGCAGATCCAGGCCGACCTGCTCGGCGTCCCGGTCTCGCGACCGGTCGTCGCCGAGACCACCGCGCTCGGCGCCGCCTACGCCGCGGGACTGGCCGTGGGTTTCTGGAGCGGCACCGGCGAACTGCTCGACAACTGGTCCGAAGACGTCCGCTGGTACCCCACCTGGTCCGCGGAGCAACGTGAACACGGCTACCGCCGCTGGCTCAAAGCGGTCGAACGCACGCTCGACTGGGCCGAAATCTGATTCACCCCCGATACTTTCGAGAAGGAGATCATCGTGTCTGTGCAACTGGACCCCACCTACCGTGAGCAGGCTGTCGGCACGCTCGACACCGCCGAGGTCGATGTCCTGGTCATCGGTGGTGGCGTGACCGGCGCCGGCGCCGCGCTCGACGCCGCCTCGCGTGGGCTGTCCGTAACCCTGGTGGAGGCGCGCGATTTCGCCGCAGGCACCTCGAGCCGTTCGTCCAAGCTCATCCACGGCGGCCTGCGCTACCTGGAACAGATGGACTTCGCGTTGGTGCGCGAGGCGCTCAAAGAACGTGGACTACTGCTGAATACGCTCGCACCGCACCTGGTGCACCCGGTGCCGTTCCTGTTCCCGCTCCAGCACCGGGTGTGGGAGCGCGCCTACATCGGCGCCGGTATCGCCCTCTACGACACCCTCGGTGGCGCGCGCACGGTCCCGATGCACAAGCACCTGACCCGTTCCGGCGCACTGGAACTCGCGCCCGCGCTACGTGACGACGCGCTCACCGGCGCCATCCGCTACTTCGACGCGCAGGTCGACGACGCCCGCCACACGATGATGATCGCCAGGACCGCCGCCGAGAACGGCGCCACGGTGCTGACCCGGACCAAGGTGATCGGGCTGGAACGCGACGGCGAGAAGGTCGTCGGCGCGCGTGTCGAAGACCTGGAAACCGGTCTGACACACACCATTCGGGCCCGCACCGTGATCAGCGCGACCGGCGTCTGGACCGACGACATGATCAAGATGACCGGCGTGGACTTCCCGTTCCACGTCCAGATGTCGAAGGGCGTGCACATCCTCGTGCCGCGCGACCGGCTGAACCTGCACACCGGCATGATCATGCGCACCGAGAAGTCGGTCCTGTTCGTCATCCCGTGGGCCGAACACTGGATCATCGGCACCACCGACACCGAATGGGCGCTGGACAAGAACCACCCGACGGCCACCGCCGCCGACGTGCAGTACATCCTCGACCACGTCAACGCGCTGCTGCGGGAGCCGCTGACCAGGGCCGACATCGTCGGCACCTACGCGGGCCTTCGCCCGCTGATGACCGGCGCCACGAAGGAGACCGCCAAGCTCTCGCGCGAACACGCCGTCGCCGAACCCGCGCCGGGCCTGTTCGTGATCGCGGGCGGCAAGTACACGACCTACCGGGTGATGGCCGCCGATGTCGTCGACGCCGCCGCCGCGCGCCTGGGCGGGGAGACCCCCGCCTCGGCGACCGCGCAGTTGCCCATCGTCGGCGCGGCGGGCTACTTCGACATGCTCGCCGAGGTGACCGACCTGTCGGTGTCACAGCGGTTGCCCGTCGACGTGGTGCAACACCTGCTCGGCCGCTACGGCTCCCTGAGCACCGACATCTTCGGCCTCATCGCCGCGGACGCCGCCCTGCGCCACCCGCTTCCGGGCGCCTCGGACTACATCGCCGCCGAGATCGTCTACGCCGTCACCCACGAGGGCGCCCTGCACCTCGACGACATCCTCACCCGCCGCACCCGCATCTCGATCGAGGTCCCCGATCGCGGCCTGGCCGCCGCGCCGGAAGTCGCCCGCCTGATCGCACCGCTGCTCGGCTGGAACGAGGAGACCACCAACGCCGAGATCAACCGCTACTACGACCGGGTCCACGCGGAGCTGGCCGCCAACGAAGCGGGCGACGACGCCGCCGCCAACGCCGCCAGACTGGTCGCAGCCCGCTGAACTCCGCCGACAGCACCGCGGCATTGCAGCCCTCGCACACGCGAAGGAGTGGGTCACCGCGGTGCTGTGGCGCATCGGCCAGGCGAACGTAGTCGCCGATCCTCGACCTCCGTGCCGCGTGGTGGCTAGCGTGGGTACATGGAATCGCGAATCCCCCCCCGACGAACCCCGGCGCTGTCGTGAGCCGGGGCACCATCCTGATCACCGGCGCCAGCTCCGGGCTCGGCGCCGAGATGGCGCGTCAGTTCGCCGCGCTCGGGTACGACCTCGGCCTGTGTGCTCGCCGCACCGAGCGTCTCGACGAACTGCGCACGCAGATCCTCGCCGACCATCCCGAACGGGTCGTCTCGGTGAAGCAACTCGATGTCACCGACGATGCGGCGGTGTTCACCGCCTTCGACGAGTTCGCCGAGGAATTCGGCACCGTCGACCGTGTGATCGTCAACGCGGGACTGGGTAAGGGCGCGCCGTTGGGCACCGGCCATCACAAGGCCAATCGCGAGACCGCGGTGGTGAATTTCCTTGCCGCCCTGGCCCAGAGCGAGGCGGCGCTGAAGATCTTCCGCGCGCAGGGCCGCGGCCACCTGGTGATGATCTCCTCGATCTCGGGCCTGCGCGGCATGCCCAAGACGCTCACCACCTACGCGGCGACCAAAGCGGGCGTCGCGGCGCTGGCCGAAGGGGTTCGCGCGGAGGCGATTGCGGGCGTGGACGTCTCGGTGATCTACCCCGGCTACATCCGCTCGGAGATGAACGATCGCGTCAAGCATCAGCCGAAGTTCATGGTGGACACCGAAACCGGCGTGCACGCCATGGTCGCCGCGATCGAGAAGCGCCGGACCAATGCCTACGTGCCCGGCTGGCCATGGGTGCCACTGGGCTTCGCGCTGCGCGTCCTGCCGCTACCGGTTGTCCGAAGATTGATCTGAAACCAGCCCCGCACCCCCGACCTCGAGGAGGGGCCGCCGCGCAGCGGCGGTTCGCGGCCGTCCCGTCGATCAGGTGCCGTTGCGTAGGCGACGAAGGAGCAAGC
>NZ_JBHWZY010000677.1:0-3828 GCF_042727815.1 Nocardia sp. NPDC060220 | reverse complement strand
AGGCCGCCGACGACACCGGTCGTGGTGAGGGCGGCGACACCCGCGACCTGTGCGGTGGTGCGCGTGCACATCGGCGCGGACACCGCCTGCTCCAGCGCCACCACCGTGACGCCGGCCAACGGCGCGGGGTCCGCCGCCGCGTGTGCGGCCATCACATCACCATGCCGCCGTCGACCGGCAGCACCTGCCCGGTGACGAAGGAGGCCGCGTCGGAGGCGAGGAACACGAAGGCGCCCGCCACCTCATCCGGTTCCGCCCAGCGGCGCAACGGGATTCGGTTCAGCATCTGCGCGGAGAACTTCTCGTTGGTGCGCAGGGTGCTGGTCATCGGAGTCGCCGCCAGCGGGGCGAGCGCGTTCACCAGGATCTGCTTGCGGGCCAGCTCGCGCGCCAGCGATTTCGTGACGCCGATGATGCCGGCCTTGGCCGCGGAGTAGTTCACCTGGCCGAGCGTGCCGACGATGCCCGCCGACGAGGTGACATTGATGATCCGGCCGGTGCCGTCGGTCGCCAGTGCGGCGAGCGCGGCCTGCGAGCACCGGAACGTGCCCATCAGGTGGATGTCGAGCAACAGCGACACCGATTCCTCGCTGGTCTCGGCGAACATGGCCGGAGCGGTCACACCGGCGTTGTTCACCAGAATGTGCAGCACCCCGTCGGCCAGCTCGGCCGCCGCGGCGACGGCCGCGTCCGCGGACGCGCGGTCGCGCACGTCGAGCGCCGCGCTGCGGGCAGTGCCGCCCTCGGCCACGATCTTCTCCGCGACCACGGCCGCGGCGGCGCCGTCGACATCGGTGACCAGCACCGCGGCGCCCGCGGTGGCCAGGGCCCGCGCGACAGCGGCACCGATGCCGCCTGCCGCACCCGTGACCAGTGCCGATCGTCCGGTCAGATCGAACAGTGCTGTGTTGACGGTCATTTCAGTAGCTCCTCGGCATTCCCAGCGTGTGCGATCCCAGGTAGTTCAGGATCATTTCCTGACTGATCGGCGCGATTTTCATCACGCGCGCCTCGCGGAAGTAGCGGGCGACGTTGTACTCCTCGGCGTAACCCATCCCGCCGTGGGTTTGCAGCGCGCGATCGGCGGCGGTGAAACCTGCCTCCGCGCACAGATACTTGGCGGTGTTCGCCTCGCGACCGCACGGTTGGCCGTTGTCGTAGAGCCAGGTGGCCTTGCGCAGGACCAGCTCGGCGGCGTCGAGATGGGTCAGCGAGTCGGCGAGCGGGAACTGGATGGCCTGGTTCATCCCGATCGGCCTGCCGAAGACTTCGCGGTCACCGGCGTAGCGCACGGCCCGGTCCAGGGCGACCCGGCCGATGCCGAGTGCTTCGGCGGCGATCAGCATCCGCTCGGGGTTGAGCCCGTCCAGCAGGTACCGGAAACCCATGCCCTCTTCGCCGACCCGGTCCTCGACCGGAATCCGAAGGTCGTCGATGAACAGTTCGTTCGAGGTGACGGCGTTGCGACCCATTTTCGCGATCGGCCGGATGTCGACCTTGGTGCGGTCGAGATCGGTGAGGAACAGGGTCATGCCGTCGGTCTTCTTCTCGACGTCTTCGTACCGGGTGGTGCGCGTGAGCAGCAGGATCTTCTCCGACTCCATGGCCTTGGAGATCCACACCTTGCGCCCGTTGACCACGTAGTCGTCGCCCTCGCGTCGGGCGAAGGTACTGATCCGGGTGGTGTCGAGACCCGCACCCGGTTCGGTGACCCCGAAACACACGTGCAGATCACCGCTGACGATGCGTGGCAGGGTCCGGCGCTTGAGCTCCTCGGATCCGTGCACCACCACCGGATGCATGCCGAAGATCGACAGGTGAATCGCGGTGGCCGCGTTCATCCCACCGCCGGAGCGGGCGACCTCCTCGAGCAGGATCGACGCCTCGGTGATCCCCAATCCGTGCCCGCCGTACTCCGGCGGAATCGTGATGCCAAGCCAGCCGCCCGCGGCGATGGTGTCGTAGAACGCCGCCGGGAACTCGTGGGCCTGATCGCGCTCCATCCAGTACTTGTCGTCGAACTTCTTCATCAGCTCGGCGACCGAGTCGCGGATCAGCTGCTGATCCTCGCTCAGCGCGAAACTCATCCCACCGGACATGCGTACTTCCCCCATCAATCCGAGGCGGGCAGCGCTTTGGCCGCCTTCACCGTCATCGGCTCGCCGTCGCAGCTCAACGAGCCCGCGCCCGCCGCGATGCACAGCACCTCGACGTGCTCGGCCACATCCACATACCGCTTGCCGATCACCGTGCTCGGCGCACCACTCGCGGCGACCGTGGGGGCGTTGACGGCAGGGATCATCGGGCTCGCGCCGCAGGTGATCACGGGCGTGCGGTTGGCCGGTACCCGGATCACCACCACGCGCGTACCGCAGACGGTGCTGGCGAGTTGATCACCGGGACGCAGTGGCACTGCGGTCATGGTGGATCTCCCTTCCTGAGGTTACGTCGCTCTCTCTCAATGAAAACTAGCTTCTCATTCAGCGAGAATCAATGACCCGTTGACTATCCGCCCAACCCGTGGAAATCTTACAGTTCAAATCTGAGAACGTGATTCTCCGAATCGAGAGGAGGCAGTGATGCGCCTACCCCCGCTGCCGGCGGACCAATGGGACGAGCAGGTTCAACGCGCCCTGTCCGGTCTGCTGCCCCGGGACCGGCAGAACCCGGCGGATGCCGGAAACGCACTGTCCACCCTGGTCCGCCATCCGGAGCTGACGAAGGCCTACCTGAGCCTCGGTGTGCACCTGCTGTTCCGGTCGACACTGCCGGCGCGGGTACGCGAACTGGCGATCCTGCGCGTCGCCCATCGACGCGGCTGCGCCTACGAGTGGGCCCATCACGTGGAGATGGCCCACGAGTCCGGCGTGAGCGCCGCCGATATCGCGGCGGCGCAGGGCGGGCCACCCACCGACGAGTTCGATCACGTGATCTTCACCGCGACCGACGAACTCGACACCACAGCGAACCTGTCCGATTCGACCTGGGCCGCCCTCCGCGCGCACCTCGACGAGCGGCAGTGCATGGATCTGGTCTTCACGGTCGGCGGCTACGGCATGTTGGCCATGGCCTTCAACACCTTCGGCGTCGAAGTCGAACAAACGGAAAGGTAACCCCTTGTCCCACTTCACCAAACCGGCCGCGGGTAGCTGGACGGAGCACTACCCCGAGCTCGGCACCGAGCCGGTGGACTACACCGACTCCATCGATCCGGACTTCTACGAGGACGAGCGCAACGCCATCTTCAAGAAGACCTGGCTCAATATCGGTCGCGTCGAACGACTTCCGAAGGTCGGCAGCTACTTCACCAGGGAACTGCCCTCGGTCGGCACCTCGCTCATCATCGCCAAGGGCAACGATCAGGTCGTGCGGGCGTTCCACAACATCTGCCGCCACCGCGGCAACAAGCTGGTCTGGGACGACTTCCCCAACGAGGAGACCTCGGGCACGTGCCGCCAGTTCACCTGCAAGTACCACGCCTGGCGCTACAGCCTCGAGGGTGAGGTGAACTTCGTCCAGCAGGAGAAGGAGTTCTTCGACCTCGACAAGCAGCTCTACGGCCTCAAGACCGTGCGCTGCGACGTGTGGGCCGGCTTCATCTTCGTCAACCTCGACGCCACACCGCGCCAGACACTGCGAGAATTCCTTGGCCCGATGATCACCGATCTGGATGGCTACCCGTTCGACAAGATGACCGAATGGTACGAATTCAACGCCGACAACCAGAGTAACTGGAAGTTGTTCGCCGACGCGTTCCAGGAGTACTACCACGTGCCCGGACTGCACTCGCAGCAGGTTCCCAGCGCGGTGCGCACCCCGGGCAAGGGT
>NZ_JBHWZY010000676.1:0-3836 GCF_042727815.1 Nocardia sp. NPDC060220 | reverse complement strand
ACACCGCGGTGCTTCCCGGGATCTCACCGCGACTGGGTGTGCTCACGCGCACCAACTCCGAAGCCATCCTCGGCGCCGGACGCACCGAGGTCGACCCCGCCGTCGACATCACCAAGGGCGTGGCGATCACGTCCTCGTTCCACCCCACGCCGAACACCCACGTCGAACCCGTGCGCTACGGCAAGGGATCCAACGCCATGGGATTGCTCAACACCTATCTGGTCGACGGCGATCAGCGCCTGCCGCGATGGTCGCGGGTGCTGCTCATCGCCGGGCGACACCCGGTGCAGACCGTGCGACTGCTGCGCACCAACCGGTGGAGCGAGCGCACGCTGGTCCTGCTGGTGATGCAGAGCCTGGACAATTCGATCACCACCTACACCCGGCGCGGGGTGTTCGGCCGCCGGTTCACCAGCAAGCAGGGTTTCGGCGAACCCAACCCGTCGTGGATCCCGCCCGGGCACGAGGCGACCCGGCACGTCGCCGCGAAACTCGGTGCCACACCGGGCAGTACCTGGCCCGATGTGTTCAACGTCCCGATGACCGCGCACTTCATCGGCGGTTGCGTGATCGGTACCGATGCGAGCGACGGCGTCATCGACCCCTATCACCGGGTCCACGGCTACCCCGGTCTCAGCGTCGTCGACGGTTCGGCGATCTCGGCCAACCTCGGTGTCAATCCGTCACTGACGATCGCCGCCCAGGCCGAACGCGCGGCCGCGCTGTGGCCCAACAAGGGCGAACCGGATCCACGCCCCGCACCCGGCGATCCCTACCAGCGGATCGCCGCGGTGGCACCGAACGACCCCGTCGTGCCCGCCACCGCCACCGCCGCCCTTCGCCTGCCGATCTGGCCGGTCACCGCGTCCACCCACGAGGACCGCTGAGCTCGGTGTAGAGAATGCGATGAGATCGCCGGCCGAGACTTTGTGACCTCTCCCGCCTCCCCCGCTTATCGCGCTGCCACACCGTGATTCGACTACCGTCGCGCACAGCATTTGAGTTGGTTGGAAGGTGGCAGTAAGCGTGGTAAGTACCAAGGCGAAGCTCGACGGGCTGGCCGAGATTCTGGCGATCGCCGCGGAACCTGCAGGTGAGGCCGCCGTAGCGAAGCGAGCGAAGAAGGGCGTTCCGAGCGTTCGCGAGCGGATGAACATGCTGCTCGACCCTGGGACATTCATCGAAATCGGAGCGTTGGCACGTCAGCCCGGACAGCCCGATGCCCTCTACGGCGACGGACTGGTGACCGGTCGTGGGCTGATCCATGGCCGGACAGTGATCGTGATCGCTCATGATCCGACCGTGTACGGCGGGTCGGTCGGTATCACGGCGGCGCGCAAGTTCATGCAGGCGCTCAAACTCGCGTTCGACAACGGTTGCCCGGTGGTGACGATCAACGAATCCCCCGGCGCGCGGGTGCAGGACGCGGCCGGTTCACTCGCCTCGTTCGGCGATATGACCCGGGTTCTGGAGAAGCTGTCGGGCTATGTGCCGCAGGTGTCGATCATGCTCGGCAAATGCGCGGCGGGCTCGGTCTACGGACCGATCAATACCGACGTGCTCGTCGGCACGAAGGATACCTACATGTTCGTCACCGGGCCTGACGTGATCAAGGCCGTCAACGGTGAGGACATCAGCGCCGAGGCGCTCGGCGGCGCGGAGGTGCAGGCCAAACGTGGCACCCTGCATCACGTCGCGGACAACGAGCAGGAAGCCTTCGACTGGGCCCGCAACTATCTCAGCTATATGCCGTCGAGCTGCCTCGAACAGCCGCCGGTCGTCAATCCCGGCCTGGAACCCGACATCACCGCCTACGACCTTGAACTCGAGACGATCATCCCGGATTCCGATCGTGCGGGTTACGACATGCACGACGTCCTGTTGCGCCTGTTCGACGATGGTGAATTCCATGAGATCCGGGCGGCTTTCGCCCCGAACCTGATCACCGGGTTCGCCAGGGTCGACGGCTATCCGGTCGGTGTGATCGCCAATCAGCCGCTGGTCCTCGGCGGGTCCGTCGACGCCGCGTGCTCCGACAAGGGGACCTACTTCATCCGGCTGTGCAACGCCTTCAACATCCCGCTGATCTTCGTCACCGACACCCCCGGCGTGCTGCCCGGCCTCGATCAGGAAGACGCGGGCGTGATCATCCGGGGCGGCCGGATGCCGCGCGCGATCATCGAGGCGACAGTCCCGATCATCAGCCTGGTGGTGCGCAAGTCCTATGGCGGCGCCTACGGAATGATGGGCTGCCGTCAGGTCGGTGCCGACGTCAGCTTCGCCTGGCCGACCGCCCGGATCGCCGTGATCGGCGCCGAAAGTGCGGTCGACCTCGCCGCCAAACGCCAATTGGCCGCTGTCCCCGAGGAACACCGCGCCGCGGCGCGCGATTTCATGATCAACCAGTACAACGAGACCATCGCCACCCCGTGGGTCGCCGCCGAGCGCGGCTACATCGACGCGGTGATCGAGCCCTCACGCACCCGCCTCGAGATCCGGCACGCACTGCGCCTGCTGCGCGACAAGCCGCCGGTCAAGCCGGAGTTCAACCCGCGTAAGCACCCGCTCTACCCCATGTGATCAGCCCGCGCGCGAACTGGTTTCGCTCGGGGGCCGATAGAGCTCTGTTGATCCGGACCCGCGGTGGGCCCGGATCAACAGAGCGGCGCGCAGATGACACAGACCGGACACGTCGTTGAGGTCGAACCCGGTCATCTGGCCGATCCTTTTCAATCGGTAGTCGACGGTGTTCGTGTGGATGAACATCATGCGCGCGGTCCGTGACCGCTGCATATTCGTGGACATGTACACCTCGAGCGTGCGTAGTAGTTCCGGATGCGCTTCGAGGGAATCGACGATGGAACTCAGATAATCGCGCGCGGGGCCCGGCCGGGTCAGCTGATATTCGAAGGCCAATTCGTGCGGGCGATATACCTTGCTCGGACCACCGAACCGATGCACGATTTCGACGAGTTCATGGACTTGCTCGGCGGCGTGCGGGATTTCGGACGGCGTCGCCGACGTCGCCACCGCACGCACCGGCACCTGCGCCGCGGCGGACAGGTGCACGATCAGCTCATCCAATTCCACCTGGGTGAATTCGTGCGCGGGCAGCAGTAGCGTGCCGCCGTCCACGCTCAACAGCGACAGCACCTTCCCGTCACAGCGGTCCGCCAGTTCTGCCTGCACGCGGCGCAATTTCCGTCGCGCGACGACTTTCGCGTCCAGAGTGGGATCGAATTCCTCTGCGTGCGGCGGGAGTTCGAGCGCCATCACGTGATAGCGATCGGCGACCTCGATGCCACATTCACGCGCCATCGTCGACGTGTTCTGGCCGCCGAGCAGCGCCGACGTGAGGGTGTGCACCGCGGTGTGGTGCTCACTGTCCACCGATCGCAATTCGCGGACGTAGGCCACCGAGACCGCCGAGGTGATCATCTTCTGGGCGTCCATCAGCCGCCGAGCCACCCCGACCACGGTGTCGTAGTCATGATTGGTGACGTTGGTGATGACGAGATCGAAGCCCAGTTTGAAGCCCTCGTGCACGGCGTCGTGAATGGTGTCGATCGGGATTCCCTCGCGCGCCCAATCGGCGGCGGCGGCCTGTACTCGCTCGACCCGTCCCGGGATATCGCGGCCGTCGAGCATGCTCCTGGTCAGCTCGAGACAGACGCGGGTCACCGTGGTGACGTCTCCGTCGAGTGCTTCGCCGGGCAGCGTGCCGCACGGCACGACATTCTCGATGAAATGCACCACCATCTGGCGGGATATCGTCCGTACATCCTTCAAGGGGTTCGACACCGGCCGCCCCGAAACGGTCAGGAACGGCTCGATGG
>NZ_JBHWZY010000675.1:0-3850 GCF_042727815.1 Nocardia sp. NPDC060220 | reverse complement strand
CTTTTTTGTTTCCTCCGCTACATTCCTAGCGGTCTGTTTTATCCAGTAAATCGGTGAGTAATCTTTTCGTGATCAAACCCACACTGCTGGATTGCACTGTGGAGGACACGGATTGGCGATCTTCGCCGTATCGTCACACCCAGCTTTTCGTTCTACCGCCTCAAGTCTGCGGTATCGGCATTGAGGGTTTTTCGCGCGTGCTCGACATTTATCACTTCAGCTACGGCTGGATCACCCCGGTTCTCGCCTACTTCATGTCCGTCACGGGCTGTCTGCTCGGACTGCAGTGCGCGGCCCGCGGGCGCAATGCCACCGAGGGACGGGTCGGCTGGCTCATCGGCGCCGCGATCGCGATCGGCGGGACCGGGATCTGGGTCATGCATTTCATCGCGATGCTCGGCTTCACCATCCGCGGCACCGAGATCCGCTACGACATCCCGTTGACGCTGTTCAGCGCGATCACCGCGATGGTGGTGGTCGGAATCGGGCTGTTCATGGTCAACAAGCCGCAGCCGACCCTGCGCTCACTGCTCTCCGGTGGCGTCATCACCGGCCTCGGTGTCGGGACCATGCACTACACCGGCATGTACGCGATGAGATCCAGCGCGACCGTGCGATACGACCCGGCGATCGTGGCCCTGTCGATGGTGATCGCGGTGGTGGCTTCGGTCGTGGCTCTGTGGTTCACGTTGCGCGTCAAGGGTTTTCTCGCCACCGTGGGTGCGGCACTGATCATGGGTGTGGCCGTGTGCGGCATGCACTACACCGGGATGGCCTCGATGCACGCGCACACCGGACATCAAACCGCGCCCGCGACCGGCGCCGAGGCGATGCAATTGCTGGCGCCGCTGATCGGGGTGAGCAGCATCGTCACCATGCTCGTGCTGATCAGTGTGAGCCTCACCGAGATCGAGAACGAGGAAGCCCTGCCGCGCATGTGGCTCACCTCGCGGCACCGGCCCCAGCCGCGACCGGTCAAGCCCGCGCGCCCGGCCGCGCAGTACGCGCCGCCGGTCCAGCACGAGTACCGCACCGAGGAATTGAGCTACGACGGTGCGGGCGCCTGGCCACGCCGGGTCGTCGACTGATCAGGTCGTCGCGACACCCGAACGGCGCCTGACGAATTCGGCCACCGGCTCGACGACCCGGGCCGCGATCGGGCCGAGGATCGCCATCAGCAGCACATAGGCGGAGGCGAGCGCGGCCAGCTTCGCGTCGGCCTTGCCGTAGGCGACCGCCAATCCGGCGATGACGATGGAGAATTCGCCGCGCGCCACCAGCGCGGCGCCCGCCCTCGCCCGACCCATCTGCCGGATTCCCTGCCTGCTCGCCGCCCACCAACCGACCGCGATCTTGGTGCCGGTGGTCACCACCGCCAGCGCGACCGCCCAGGCGAACACCGGCGGGATCGCGGTCGGGTCGATCGACAGACCGAACGCGACGAAGAAGATCGCCGCGAACAGATCACGCAGTGGCTCCAGCAGTTTCGCGGCCTCGTGCGCGGTGGACCCCGAGATGGCGATGCCGAGCAGGAACGCGCCGACCGCGGCCGAGACATTGAGCGCCGAGGCCGCTCCGGCCACGAGCAGCGCGGCGCCGAGCAGCTGGAGCAGGAACACCTCGCGATCGGCGCTGTCGAGCACGGCCGAGACCACCCGCCCGAACCGCAGCGCCACCACGAGCACCACCGTGATGGTCGCCAGCGCGACCGCGAGGGAGATCAATCCGCTCAGCAGGCTCAACCCGGCCAGCATCATGGTCAGGATCGGCAGGTACACCGCCATCGCGAGGTCTTCGAGCACCAGGATCGACAGCACCACGGGCGTCTCGCGGTTACCGAGACGGCCCAGATCGTCGAGCACCTTGGCCACGATCCCCGACGACGAGATGTAGGTGACCCCGCCGAGCACGACGGCGCCGAGCACACCCCAGCCCATGATGAGCGCGACCGCGACCCCGGGCAGGGCGTTGGCCACCAGATCGAGCACTCCGGCGGCCCAGGAGCGCCGCAGACCGGTCATCAGCTCGGGGGCGGTGTACTCGAGCCCGAGCAGCAGAAGCAGCAGCACGACGCCGATCTCGCTCGCCATGTGCCCGAACTCGGTGGCGGCGTCGAGCTCGATGAAACCGCCGCGGCCGAACGCCAGTCCGCCCAGCAGGTACAGCGGAATCGGGGACATCCCGAAGCGGCCCGCCACTCGCCCGCAGATCCCCAGCGCGAACAAGATCACGCCGAGCTCGAGCAGAGCCAAGGCCTGCGAGGTCACGGCGGTCAGCCGTGCACGAGAATCTTCGCGGCCGCTTCCAGGCCGTCCGGGGTGCCGACGACCACGAGCAGATCACCCTCGGTGAAGGTGAAGTCCGGGCCGGGTGACGGGTGGAGCTGACCGGCGCGCATCACCGCGACGATCGAGGTCTTGGTGCGGGTGCGCATGCCGGTCTCGCCGAGCGTCCGGCCCGCGTAGGGGGATTCGTCGACGATGGCGAGCTGGCGGGTGGTGATGCCCGGCAGATCGCGATGGTCGTCGTTGAGTTTGGCGACCAGCTGCGGCGCGCCGAGCAGGTTCGCCAGCACCGACGCCTCGTCGGTGGACAGCGGCACCTGGGCGGCGATGGCGTCCGGGTCGTCGGGTTTGGACACGATCAGATCGATGTCACCGTCGCGGTGGGCGACCACCCCGACGCGGCGCCCCGACCTGACTTCGAAATCCTTGCGCACTCCGATGCCCGGTAGCGCTGTGACGTCGACGTTCACACCGTCAACAGTAGCCGCGCCCGGCCGCGATTGTGGTCTACGCCACTCCCTCCCGGCGCGGTGTGCTGAACACGCCGTCGGATCCGGGCAGATACGGCTGCGCGGCCAGCACCGCCGCGACCGGCAGCGCCGCGTAGAGGTGCGGGAACAGCATCGACGACGGGTCGCTCGGCACGCCCGGTTCCCACTTCACCGCACCGGTGAACGCCGCCGGATCCAGCCACAGCACGACCATGTCGGCGCGCCCGGCAAAGAGTCGATTGGCGGGCAGGTGGACCTGCTCCGGGGTGGACAGGTGCACGAAGCCCGCATCGGCCAGCGAAGGCGGTCTGCGCTCGCCCACGCGGCGAGCTTCCTCCCATTCTTGGGAAGAACACAGGTGAACAAGGGTGTGAGTGTCGGATGTCACGGGTAATCTCCGGGTAGACAACAGGTTCGGACGGTCAAGACCCTGTCACAACTCGATCGTGTTCGGCCCGCTTCGGTGCTCGGCTCGTCCGTAACGAGCAACACCGCAGCGAGCGACATATCGGTGAGCGGCAGGTTCGAGTGGGAGGTGGCATCAGCGCTTCGCGGGTGATCGGTGGGTGCTCGAGACCGACGACCGGCGGGTGTTCGCTTTCAGCGAAACCGCAGGTCTGTTATCGAAAACACAAAGATTCACTTCCGGGAACAAAGCCTGAACCCCGAACGTCTGACAGAGTAGTCGTACCACTGCTGGGAAGTAGCGGATGCGAGCCGCGTGGAGTGACCACGAGGCCCACACCTAGGCGAACGGCCACGCAGCGCCGGGAGCCGGGACGGAGGAGTCATGCCAGGAACACTGACCAGCACCCCACTGACCGCACTCGATCGTTGCGATCGCTGCGGGGCGGCTGCCCGAGTGCGTGCCGTGCTTCCCGCGGGTGGCGAGTTGCTCTTCTGCCAGCACCACGCGAATGAACACATGGACCGCTTGCGCGAACTCGAAGCCGTGCTCAACACGGACGAAGCTCCCGCGATCTGACCACTCCTCGCGTCCGAAACAACCACATCTGACAACAGAAAACTCCCGACAGCGGGCGACCCGGACAGGGCGCCCGCTGTCGCTGTATC
>NZ_JBHWZY010000674.1:0-3853 GCF_042727815.1 Nocardia sp. NPDC060220 | reverse complement strand
GATCAGACCCTCGACGGCTCCTTCAAGTTCCGGTTCACGGTTCTGAGCAAGTGAGTGACGTTGCTGCTGCGCCCGGATCACCGATCCGGGCGCGGCGTTTCGGGTGGATGCGCGGCGGGGGTTCCCGCCAGGTGGCTTTGCTGCGGTACCTGCTGATTCGGCTGTTGCTGATTCTGCCGACCGCGTGGTTGCTGGTGACAGTGGTGTTCTTCCTGATGCGGGTGATCGGTGACCCGATCAGCGCGGCCATGGGTGGCCGGCTGACCCAGGACCAGATCGAAGACCGCAAGGAAGCCGCGGGGCTCAATCGCCCTATCCTGACGCAGTATTGGGAGTACATCACCGGCTTCCTGCACGGTGACTTCGGACGGACCCAGGACAACCAGGCGATCAGCGATGTGGTGATCACCTACGGTGCCGCCACCTTCGAACTCGTCTTCTGGGGTCTGCTCGTGGCGTTCGCCGTCGGTGTTCCGCTGGGCAGATACGCCGCGACACACCGGGATACGCCCTCGGACGCGTTCCTGCGGTTCTCCGCGGTGCTGGCCTACGCGGCACCGGTGTTCTTCGTGGGCATGCTGCTCAAGCTGATCTTCTCGGTGTGGCTGGGCTGGTTCCCGGTCGGCGGCCGGGCCAGCACCGACGTAGAGCTCGCGCTGCAACATGTCTCGCCGAAGACGAACATCCTGATCATCGATTCGATCCTCTACGGCGAACCGTCCTATGTGCTCGACGTGCTCGAACACGCGGTGCTGCCCGCGGTGGCCCTGGGGCTGCTCACCGGTGGCATCTTCCTGCGGCTGGTGCGGGTGAACCTGATCCAGACGCTGCGCAGCGATTTCGTCGAGGCGGCGCGGGCGCGCGGATTGTCCACGCGGGTGGTCACCGGCAGGCACGCGGTGCGCAACGCGCTGATCCCGATCATCACGGTGATGGGCATGTGCATCGCGATGATGCTCGGCGGCGCGGTGCTCACCGAGACCACGTTCGAATGGAAAGGCCTGGGCTATCAGCTCGCCGAGTATCTGCGGGCGCGCGACTTCATCGCGGTACAGGGCATCGTGGCGTTCATCGCGCTGGTCGTCGCGGTGATGAGCTTCGTCGTCGACGCCATCGTCGCGCTGATCGACCCGAGGGTGAGGTTCTGATGACTACCGCTGTGAAACGCCGGCGTCTGCCCGGCGCCGAACTGTTGTCGAAAACCTCGGGGCTGCAACGGGTCACCCTCATCACCGGGTTGGTGCTGGTCGGTGTGTTCGTGTTCGTGGCGGCGTTCGCGCCGTTGCTCGCGCCCTACGGGCTGGCCCAGAACTCCGCTGACGGAGTGGCTTTCGTGCCGCAGCAAGGTCCGTCGGCCGAGCACTGGTTCGGTACCTCGGTGCGCAGCGAGGATGTGCTCTCGCGGGTGCTGTTCGGCGCGCGCACCGCGCTGCTGGTGATCGCGATCTCGGTGACGCTGTCGCTGCTGATCGGCGTGCCGCTGGGGCTGCTGTCGGGGTTCGTGGGGCGCTGGGTGGACAAGACGCTGGTGCTGATCATGGACGCCATCTACGCGTTCCCGTCGCTGCTGCTGGCGATCGTGGTGTCGATCGTCGTCGCGGGCGGCACGTCGAGCAGTCTCGGCGGCATGCTGTCGGCGGCCATCGCGATCACGGTTGTCTATGTGCCGCAGTACTTCCGGGTGGTGCGCAACGCGACGGTCGCGGTGAAGACCGAGCCGTACGTGGACGCCGCCCGGGTGACCGGCGCGTCGACGACGCGAATCATGTTCCGCCACATCCTGTCCAACGTCACCGGCTCGCTGCCGGTGATCGTCACGATCAATGCCGCCGACGCCATCCTCACCCTCGCCGCGCTCGGCTTCCTCGGGTTCGGCATCGAACCCACCCAGGCCGCCGAGTGGGGCTACGACCTGAACAAGGCGCTCAACGATGTCTCCAACGGCATCTGGTGGACCTCGATCTTCCCCGGCACCGCGATCGTGCTGGTGGTGCTCGGGATGACGCTGGTCGGCGAGAGCCTCGACGAAACGCTGAACCCGCTGCTGCGCACCCGGCGTGCGGTCACCTCGGCAGACAAGGAAACAGTCGATGAGTGAAAGGACTGCCGCACTGGCTGTTTCGGGGTTGTCGGTCACTTTCTCGACCGACAGCGGGCCCGTGAACGCGGTACGCAACGTGTCCTACGAGGTGTTCCCCGGTGAGGTGCTCGCCATCGTCGGCGAGTCCGGGTCGGGCAAATCGGTGAGTTCGCGCACCGCCATCGGACTGCTGCCGCATTCGGCGTCGGTGCGCGGGCTGGTGACCATCGGCGACCGGCCGGTCACCTCGATGACCGAACGTCAGCTCACCGCACTGCGCGGCGGCGAGGTGTCGATGGTGTTCCAGGAACCGGCGCGTGCGCTGGACCCGCTGTTCACCGTCGGCTTCCAGATCTGTGAAGCGCTGCGCGCGCACAGCGGGATGGGCCGAAAAGCCGCCAAGGCCAAGGCGATCGACCTGCTGCGCCTGGTCGGTCTGCCCGATCCCGAGCATCGCGTCGACTACTACCCGCACCAGCTCTCCGGCGGGCAGAAACAGCGCGTGATGATCGCGATCGCCATCTCGTGTGAGCCGAAGGTGATCATCGCCGACGAGCCGACCACCGCGCTCGATGTCACCGTGCAGGCCGAGATCCTGGAACTGCTGCGCGATCTGCGCGATCGGCTCGGCAGCGCGATCGTGCTGATCACCCACAACATGGGTGTGGTGGCCGACCTCGCCGATCGGGTGGTGGTGATGCGCGCGGGCGAGGTGGTCGAGCAGGCGCCGGTGCACGAGCTGTTCGCCAGCCCGAAGGCCGACTACACCAAGGCACTGCTCGATGCCGTTCCGCATCTCGGTGCGGCGACCATCGAGCGGCCCGTGATCGACCGGACCGTCGAGCCCGTGCTCGATGTGAAGGATCTGGTCGTCACGTTCCCCGGGCCGTTCGGCCGGCCCGCCTTCCGGGCCGTCGACGGCGTCAGCTTGCAGATCAGGCCGGGGGAGACCCTGGGGCTGGTCGGCGAGTCGGGGTCGGGCAAGTCGACCATCGGGCGCTGCGTGGCCGCGTTGCAACGGCCGAGCGAGGGGCACGTGCTGATTCGCGGGCAGGACATCGCGGATCTGTCCCAGCGCAAGCTGCGGCCGATCCGGCGGCGGTTCGGGTTCGTGTTCCAGGACCCGGCCGGTTCCCTCAACCCGCGCCTGACCGTCGGCGAATGCGTCGCCGAGCCCCTGGTCGTGCACGGCATCGGTGACAAGGCGAGCATCCGCGCGCGGGTCAGGCACATGCTCGACGACGTGCAGCTGCCCGCGGGCACCGAGAACCGGTACCCGCACGAACTGTCCGGCGGGCAGCGTCAGCGGGCGAGTCTGGCGCGCGCGCTCGTGCTCGACCCCGATCTGCTCGTGGCCGACGAGCCGACCAGCGCGCTCGATGTGTCGGTGCAGGCGGCGGTACTCGAGCTGTTCGCCGAGTTGCAGCGTGGTTGCGGTTGGGCGTGTCTGTTCATCAGCCACGACCTCGCCGTCGTCGACCAGCTCGCGGACCGGATCATGGTCCTGCGCGAGGGATCTTGCGTCGAGGAAGGCGACAACGAACAGATCCTGCGCAACCCGCAACACGAGTACACCCGCCGCCTCGTTGCCGCCGTTCCGGTCCCCGACCCGGTCGAACAGCGGCGGCGTCGCGCCGAGATCGCCGCCACATTCGCCACCGAACTGGAACAATGAGCTAGGAGCCGCACGACACCCGGACTGGCGGATCACTTAGAGTTACTAGGCATCTATCCGCCGATTCGGTCTGGAGCTTTCCCCCACAATGACTGAAC
>NZ_JBHWZY010000673.1:0-3855 GCF_042727815.1 Nocardia sp. NPDC060220 | reverse complement strand
ACCGAGTGTCGCCCGCCTTCGCTGTGCTCGCTGTCATCGTGATTGTGTGACCGGCACCCGTCGTGGCGGGACCACGCCCGCCTGCTCGAGCAGCGCGAAGTACTTGCGCAGCATCAGTACGGCGGTGGTGGCCAGGCCGGCCGTCAAGCCCCACCAGACCCCGGCCGCGCCCAGGTGCAGCGGGAAGGCGAGCAGCAGCGCTGAGGGCAGGCCCACGCCCCAGTAACCGACCAGTGACAGCCGGAAGCCCGCGGAGGTCTCCTTCAGCCCACGCAGGAGCCCGGTGCCGATGTTCTGGGCGGCGTCGAAGAATTGCAGCACGATGCCGATGAGCAACAGGGTGTGCGCGATGGCGACGGTGCCGGTGTCGGTGGTATCGAG
The DNA here is from genome assembly GCF_042727815.1 of Nocardia sp. NPDC060220. Lineage (NCBI taxonomy): Bacteria > Bacillati > Actinomycetota > Actinomycetes > Mycobacteriales > Nocardiaceae > Nocardia > Nocardia sp. NPDC060220. Next base: position 3,474 of record NZ_JBHWZY010000673.1, on the reverse strand, counting down.
GAACGGTGCGAGCACGATGTCCGGGGCGAGCACGTAGACAGCGCCGGTGACGATCGCGATCACCGCGGCCATCCGCAGCGCCAGCCAGGCCAGCGCCCGCGCGTGCCCGAACTCATCGCGCGCGACCGCATCGCTCACCAGGATCGACGCCCCGTGGGACAGCCCGATCGCCATCTGGAACACGATGTAGATGATCTGGTAGACCACATTGTGCGCGGCCAGCGCGGCCGGCCCGAAGCTGCCCATCACCAGCGCGAGCACCGAGAACATGCCCGCTTCCGAACCGTAGGTGAGCGCGATCGGCGTGCCGAGGCGCAGTTCCTCGCGCACGGTCGCCCAGCGCACCGGCCACGGCGTCGAGGGCAGGGTGCGGCCGAGTTGCTCGTCGCGGCGCACCATCGCCCAGAACACCCCGAAGGTGATCAGGAAGACCAGCGAGGTCGCGATGCCGACACCGGTCAGGCCCATCGCCGGAATGCCGGCCCAGCCGTGGATGAAGGCCAGTGCCAGCACCAGATTCAAGGCCACCGAACCGAGCGTGACCAGCAGCAACGCCTGGGGCCGCTGCATGCCGACGGTGTATTGGCGCAGCACCTGGAACCACAGACACGGCAGTAACCCTGGCGCGAGGGCGATCATCATCGGCCGCGCCGCGTCGAGCACACCGGCATCCTGGCCGAGCCACGGCAGTACCCACCCGAGCCCGATCAGCAGTGCGCCGCCGAGCAGTCCGGCGATCGTCGCGATGACGACTGCCGCCCGGACCACCGCGCGCACTTCGTCGTCGGCCGAACCGCCGCGCTTCCCGGCCGCGCCGAGCGCGCCCGCGATCTGATTCCCGGTGCCGGTGATCAGCCCGACGCACATCGTGCGGATCTGGTTGAACAGCACCAGCGCCAGCCCGCCCGCGGCGACCTCGCGCACACCGAGGGTGCCCATCAGCGCGAGATTGGTCGTCGAGACCGCGATCTGCGCCAGTTGGGTGAGCGCGATCGGCGTCGCCAGCCTGGCCAGCGCGCTGCTATCGGTCGCCGTGCCGTTCACCCACCCGCTCCGTGGTTCGTCTCGCGCGCGATCGCGCTCACCTGACCTCCATCAATTCGTCCTGGCGCCGCAGCGGTGAATAGCGGCGCAGCAGGGTGGTCACTTCCGCTTCGGCGGCGGGATCGAGCAGGTCGCGGGCGCTCATCCAGTCGTCGTCGAACACGGTGTCGAGATACTTCTCGCCACCATCACACACGATGGTCACCACTGTGGACCCGGCCGGGAACTCCTCGAGCCGCGCCAAGGCATTGTGCACCGAACCGCCCGCCGAACCACCGATCAACAGACCGTGTGTCCTGGCGACGGCGCGGGTGGTGGCGAAGGCGTCGACGTCGCTCACCTTCACGCCCTCGTCGAGCAGGGCGTAGTCGACGGCGGTGCCGATGGTCGCGCCGGGTGGGGTGCCGGTGCCCGACTGCCAGTACGGTCCGCCCTCGCCGCCGAAGGCGATGGATCCGACCGGCTCGATCCCGATCACCCGGGCGGGCAGGCCGAGGTCGCGCAGCCGGGTGGCGGTGCCGAACAGAGAGCCGCCGGTGCCGACCGCGGAGAGCAGGATGTCGACCCGTTCGACCTCGCTCAGCAATTCGTCCGCTACGGCGTAGTAGCCGACGGCGTTGGCGTCGTTGTTGTGCTGTTCGGTGAAGTACGCGTCGTCGCGGGCAGCCGCCATGGCCTCGGCGAGGTCTTCCCGTGCCGAGGTGGCCAGCTCGTCGTCACCGTCGTCGGCGACGAACACCAGGTCGGTGCCCATGGCTCGCATCGCGCGCAACTTGTCCTTACAGGCGTGGTTGTCGACCACGGCGGTGAATCGATAGCCACGTTCGGCCGCGACCACCGCCAAGCCGAGTCCGGTGTTGCCGGACGTCGACTCGATGATATGCCCGCCATCGCGCAGCAAACCTCGCCGCTCCGCGTCGAGCACCATCGAACGGGCCATTCTGATCTTGGCGGCACCGGTCGGATTGAACTGCTCGAGCTTGAGCAGCAGCCGCGTGCCGGTGTCGGTGACGGCGAGTTCGAACAGGGGCGTGCGGCCGATCAGGTCCGTCACGCGCGTGACGAGAGCCATGGGTTGTTCCTCCATCGGATCGAGAGCTCGGGTGGATCAGCGGGCAGTGCTGTCCAGGCTCCAGCGCAGTCGGTCCGCGCCTGGGCGCAACACCACCTTCGGCGGGAGCGGGAGTTCGTGGAACGGGGACTCGTTGGAGTCCATCTGATACCCGGCGGTGTTCGGGTAGACGAGCAGGTCGCCGGTTCGTGCGCGGCGGGGCAGCGGGATGCGCCGTCTGCTGAGCAGGTCGGACTCCAGACAGGTGGTGGCGCCGACACAGGTGGGGGTGAGGTGGCCGGCGCTTTCGGGCCACAGCACGGGATCGGGCAGGTATTCACTGTCGAACCACTGTTCGGACAGGCTGAGACTGGTGCCGTCGACGGTGAGGATGTCGTACGGGCTTCCCTGTGCGGTCCGGGTTTTCACGCCCTGGACCCGGAAGACGGAACTTCCCGCCCGGTCGAGCAGGGCCCGGCCGGGCTCGACCGCGAGCCGTATTCCGTTGTCGCGCAACAGTCCGGCGAGGTCGTTGTGGGAGAGAACGGCGTCGAGCATGGCCGCGCCGGGAGCCGGGAAGTGATAGGGGTAGTAGTCGCCGGGCGGATTCGTGTGGAACCACTTGTCGCTGAGGGTGTTCTGGAACTCGGTCCACGCCGAGGCATCGAGATAGTCGACGCCGAACCCGCCACCGATCGAGATCGTGTCCGCCCGATGGCCGTTGGCTCGTGCGCGCCTGCAGTGCCCGACCAGCGCGGCCGCCTGTTCGGAGCGGTCGACAGCGTCATAGCCGGACAGGTGGAAACTGAAGCCCGACAGCGTGATCGGTGCACCGATGGCCTGGATCGCTTGTTCGAGCTCCATCGGGTCGAGCCCGAAGCGGCTGGTCGAGCCCTCCGGCAGTACCCGGAGCAGCACTCGCACCGGCAGTTCGAGCGCGGCGAGCCGGTCGAGTTCGTCGAGCGCGTCGATCGCGATCAACGACCCGTGCCGAGCCGCCAGCCACAGCAGCTCGTCGGACTTCGCGGGCCCGGTGACCATCAGGTCCTCGCCGCGCACCCCCTGCCCCAGCGCCGCGACGAGTTCTCCGGTGCTGGCGACATCGATCCCCGCCCCGCTCTCCGCGCACGCCCGAGCCACGCACGCCGCCTTGTTCGCCTTCTTCCCGAAGTAGACGAACCCGTCGACGTCTGCCTCGGTGAAGACCGACTGAAACGCCCGGATATTCACCGCGACGCGCTCGGGGAACAGCACATGAAACGGTCCACCGACCGCGTCGGCGATCTCGCGGAGCAGGCAGGGATCGGCGAGCAGCCGCTGTTGCGCCACGTCGGTGTGAGCGGGCATCGGCGGTGCGCAATGCGTCGGCCGGTCGGTGG
>NZ_JBHWZY010000672.1:0-3858 GCF_042727815.1 Nocardia sp. NPDC060220 | reverse complement strand
CAGGTACGCCTGTGGGCTCGCGGCGCGCCTGACCCGCGGCCGCCGGGGAAGCTGCCACGCTGAATTGTCATGAGCTCCCGTAACGCCCTCGTGCGCCGGACCTCCGGGTCACGCGGCACCGGGGAGACAGTCGCCGCATCACCGCCCGGGCAGGAGCCCGGCTGGTGGTCGCTCTCGCCCGAGCGGGCGCGAACCCTGCTGCTGGTCGCGGCGAGGCCGACGATCACCGCCTTGGCGGCGACGGTGCTGCTCGTCCTCGTGGTCATGCTCACCACCGGCACCGATCTCACCAGTGCGCCCGCCGCGGTCGCCGCGACGTGGCTTGCCGCCCACCAGGTTCCGCTCACGGTCGGCAGGACGACCCTCGGCCTGCTGCCGCTGGCGCCGACGGCCGTGCTGGTCTGGCTGGCCGCCCGCGAATGCGCGCGGGCCGTTCCGAACCGCCCGACTCCCGTCGAGCTGGGCTGGTTGACCGGTGCCGTGCTGGCCGGACCACTGCTGATGACGGCCGTCTGCCTCGCCGTCACCGGCGATGCCGCGGGTGTCACCCCGCTCGAATCCTCGGGTCCGATCGCGGCCTTCGGCTGGGTGTTCGTGCTGTATCTGTTCGCGGCCGCCGCCGGGATCGCCGGCCGGGCGTGGAGTTCGTTGTGCGCGCTGGTGCCGATCGAGATCCCGGAATGGGCGGTCCTCGGCGCCCGCGCGGCGCGTCGCACCGTGTTGCGCATGCTCGGCTGCGCCGTGCTGGCCACCGTGATCTCCTTCTTCGTGCATCTGTCCCGGCTCGACGGTGCCTTCCAGCAGGCCCACAACGTCACCGACGTGCTGGGTATGACCTTGCTTTCCCTGCTCTATCTGCCGAATGTGGTGATCGGCGCGGCGGGGATCCTCAGCGGCGCCGCGGTGCTGTTCGGAGCGGGCTCGGTCGGGCTGTTCGGCGTGACCGGCGGGCACATGCCGGTCCTGCCCGCGCTGATTCCCGTGCCGGAAGGCCCCGCGTCCCCGTGGTGGGCGGCGCTGCTGCTGGTCCCGCTCGCCGTCGGCGTGCTCGGCGGGATCGAACTCGGCCGCACCAGCGATGACCGGCCCGGCGCGCCGTGGGCGACGCTCACCTGCGCCGCGCTGTCCACGCTGACGTTCCTGATGCTCGCGATCCTCGGCAGCGGTCAGCTCGGCGCCGTCGGGTGGGTGGGCGTCGATCTGCTGATGCTGGTCGTGCTGATGGTCACCTGGTTCGGTTTCGGCGGCTTCGTCGGCATGGTGTTCGCCCGCCGTTTCCTGGCACCGACCGCGCCGGCCGAGGTGTACGACGACTACGACGACGCAGACGACTACGAGGACTACGACTACTACGACGAGGACGAGTACGACGACGAGGACGACGATCCCGACGAGTACGCCGATGCTGTCGAATACGACGATCCCGCAGTCGAAGTCGACGGCGAACTGGTCGAGGACTTCGACGACGACCTCGAAGTGAGCATCGCCGCGCCCGGCTCGACCGACGAGCCCGCCGACGACATCGTCGACGTCGAAGTGGTCGAGTCGGACCTGCCGGACGAGGACAAGACCCCCGGTCGCTAAGCTCGACCCGGCGCCTGTCGCCATCGCCGCCGCCCGATCACACGCAGGAGTAGAGCGCTGACGTCCTCGTTTGCCCCGTGGAAGCCCGCCAGAACACCGGCCACCGTCGTCGTTCTGGCCTCGGGCACCGGCTCGCTGCTCAACGCACTGCTGGCCGCCGCACGCGAGCCCGGCTACCCGGCGCAGATCGTGGCCGTCGGTGTCGACCGCGACTGCCCGGCCACCGCGCACGCCGAGGCCGCTGGTGTGCCGCACTTCAAGGTGGGGCTCAAAGACTATTCCGACCGGGACGCCTGGAACGTCGCCCTTACCGAGGCCGTCGACGCGCACAAGCCCGATCTGGTGGTCCTGGCGGGCTTCATGAAGATCCTCGGCCCCGCGTTCATGGAACGTTTCGGCGGCCGGCTCATCAACACCCATCCCGCGCTGCTGCCGTCGTTCCCGGGCGCGCACGGGGTGCGTGACGCGCTCGCCTACGGCGTCAAGGTCACCGGCTGCACCGTGCACCTGGTCGACGCGGGCGTGGATACCGGCCCGGTCCTCGCGCAGGAAGCGGTCGCCGTGATGCCCGGCGACGACGAGGACACGCTGCAGGAGCGCATCAAGGTTGTCGAGCGACGGTTACTGGCGGAGGTCATCGCCGCCGTCGCGACGCGAGGCATTGTCTCCGACGGACGAAAGGCAGAAATACCAGTGAGCGAGCACGCCGGTGAGTGAACGTAAGGCGATCCAGAGGGCGCTGGTGAGCGTCTACGACAAGACCGGGCTCGTCGAGCTCGCCACCGGGCTGCATGCGGCCGGTGTGGAGCTGGTGTCGACGGGGTCTACCGCGGGCAAGATCGCCGAGGCCGGGATTCCGGTCACCAAGGTCGAGGATCTGACCGGGTTCCCGGAGACCCTCGACGGCCGGGTCAAGACGCTGCATCCGCGCGTGCACGCGGGCATCCTGGCCGACACCCGTCGTGCCGAGCATGTCGAGCAGCTCGTGGAGCTGGGTGTCGAGGCGTTCCAGCTGGTGGTGGTGAACCTGTACCCGTTCACCCAGACCGTGGCCAGTGGCGCGAGCGTCGACGAGTGCGTGGAGCAGATCGATATCGGCGGGCCGTCGATGGTGCGTGCCGCGGCGAAGAATCACCCGTCGGTGGGTGTGGTCGTCGACGTCACCGACTACGACGACGTGCTCGCCGCGGTGAAGTCCGGCGGGTTCACCCTCGCCGAGCGGACCGCGCTGGCCGCCAAGGCCTTCCAGCACACCGCGAGCTACGACGTGGCCGTCGCGAGCTGGATGGGCTCGGTCGCCGTGCCCGCCGTCGCCGAGGAGACCGAGCAGTTCCCCGGCTGGGTCGCCGGTTCGTGGGAGCGCGCCGCGGTGCTGCGCTACGGCGAGAACCCGCACCAGGCCGCCGCGCTGTACACCAGCAACGACGGCACGGTCGGGATCGCGCAGGCGAAGCAGTTGCACGGCAAGGAGATGTCGTACAACAACTACACCGATGGTGACGCCGCCTGGCGGGCCGCGTTCGACTTCGACGAGCCCGCGGTGGCGGTGATCAAGCACGCCAACCCGTGTGGCATCGCCGTGGCAGGCGATATCGCCGAGGCGCACCGCAAGGCGCACGCCACCGACCCGGTGAGTGCCTACGGTGGCGTGATCGCGGCCAACCGTGAGGTGAGCGTCGAGATGGCCGAGCAGGTCGCCGAGATCTTCACCGAGGTGATCATCGCCCCCGGGTACGCGCCCGGTGCCGTGGAAGTGTTGCAGCGCAAGAAGAACGTGCGCGTGCTGGTGGCCGACGCGCCGCAGCGCAAGGGCGTGGAGCTGCGCCCGATCAGCGGCGGTGCGCTGCTGCAGGACCGCGACGTTCTCGACGCCGAGGGCGACGATCCGGTCAACTGGACTCTCGCCGCGGGCGACCCGGCCGACGTCACCACCCTGGCCGACCTCGAATTCGCCTGGCGCGCATGCCGTTCGGTGAAGTCGAACGCGATCCTGCTCGCCGAGGACGGCGCCGCGGTCGGCGTCGGCATGGGCCAGGTCAACCGTGTCGATTCCTGCAAGCTCGCCGTCGAGCGCGCGGGTGAGCGTGCGAAGGGTTCCGTCGCCGCCTCCGACGCCTTCTTCCCGTTCTCGGACGGGCCGGAGATCCTGGTGGCCGCGGGTGTTCGCGCGATCGTGCAGCCCGGCGGTTCGATCCGCGACAAGGACACCATCGAACTCTGCAAGGAAGCCGGCGTCACCCTGTACCTGACAGGCGCACGTCACTTCGCTCACTG
>NZ_JBHWZY010000671.1:0-3866 GCF_042727815.1 Nocardia sp. NPDC060220 | reverse complement strand
CCTACACCTACGGCACCCTCGACGCCGATTCCTCACGTTTGGCCCGAGTCCTCATCGACGAGGGAATCGGCCCGGAAACAGTCGTCGCCTCGGCGATCCCGCGCTCCTACGAGTCGATCCTCGCGTTCTGGGCCATCGCCAAAGCGGGTGGCGTGTACCTTCCCGTCGACCCGAACTACCCCGAAGACCGTGTCCGTCACATGCTCGCCGACTCCGGCGCGACCATCGGCCTCACCGTCGCCGCGAGGGCGAACAACCTGCCCGGATCGCTGCGCTGGCTGGCGCTGGACGAACCGGCCGCCCGGGCCCGCACCGCCGCCCGCTCGTCGACCCCGGTACGCGACCGCGACCGCCGAGCACCCTTGCGCCGCGACAACATCGCCTACGTGATCTACACCTCCGGCTCCACCGGCACACCCAAGGGCGTCTCGGTCACCCATGCGGGACTCGGCGCCCTCGTCACCCACTCGGCGGCCCTGATGCGCCTGCGCCACGACCACCGCATGCTGCACGTCTGCTCACCCAGCTTCGACCAGTCGATCGAGGAACTCGCCACCGCCTTCCACCACGGCGCCACCCTGGTCATCGCCCCGCCCGACACCCTGGGCGGCATCGACCTCGACGACCTGCTGCGCACCGAACAGGTGACGCACACGATCATCACCCCCGCCCTGCTGAGCACCCTGAACCCGACCACCCTGCCCGACCTGCAGTGCGTGTCCGCCGGCGGCGAAGCCACCGCCCCCGAACTGCTGGCCACGTGGCAACCGGGCCGCAGCTTCCTCAACGGCTACGGTCCCACCGAGGCAACCATCGGCGCGACCTACTCGGTGCTGCGTGCCGGGGACCGCGTCACGATCGGTCGCCCCGTGCCGGGCATGCGGGCCGTGGTCCTCGACGCCCGTCTGCACCCGGTGCCGGTGGGCGCCACCGGTGAGCTCTATCTCGCGGGTCCCGCACTCGCACGCGGGTACCGTGGCCGCCCCGCCGCCACCGCGGATCGTTTCGTCGCCTGCCCCTGGGCCGGACCCGGCGCACGCATGTACCGCACCGGCGACCTCGTCCGCTGGGTGCACGGCGACACCTACGAGCTGGAATACCTGGGCCGCACCGACTTCCAGATCAAAATCCGCGGCTTCCGGATCGAGCCCGGTGAGATCGACGCCGTCCTGCTGCGGCACCCGCAGGTGAGTTTCGCTCTCACGCTCGGCACGCAGAACCCCGCCGGGGACACCGTGCTGGTCTCGTATGTGACAGGCCGCGAGATCGACCCCGGCGCCATCACACGGTGGTCCGCGTCGATGCTGCCCGCGCACATGGTCCCGGCCGCCGTCGTCGTCCTGGACCGTATCCCGCTCTCGGCCGCCGGAAAGATCGACCGGACTGCGCTGCCCGCACCGGAGTTCGTGACGCGCACCTACCGTGCGCCCGCGGCCGGGCTGGAACGTACCGTCGCCGAGGCGTTCGCCGAGGTGCTCGGTGCCGAACGCGTCGGCGCCGACGACAGCTTCTTCGATCTGGGCGGTAACTCGCTGCTCGCCACCCGCCTGACCGCTCGGATCGGTGCCGCACTCGACATCCGGGTGCCGGTGCGCGTGCTGTTCGCCGCACCCACCGTCGCCGAATGCGCGCACGAGATCGCCGGATTGGCCCGCGCGGCCCGTCGACCCGCCCTGCGGGCGCGCCCACGACCTGATCACATCCCCCTCTCGCCCGCCCAGCAGCGCATGTGGTTCCTCAACCGCTTCGATACCGGAACCGCCGCCTACAACATCCCGGTCGTGCTCCGCCTGACCGGCTACCTCGACACCACCGCGCTGCGGCAGGCCTTCACCGATCTCGTCGCACGCCACGAGATCCTGCGCACGATCTACCCGACTGTCGACCAGGTACCGGCCCAGATCGTTCTGCCGTCGGACCACCCGGATGTACCGCGCCTGCACGTGACCACGATCGCCCCGGACGTCGACGAAAGCCTGACCCCCGCAGTGACAGCACTGGTGTCGACCGTTTTCGATGTCACCCGAGAAGTGCCCTTGCGTGCCACCCTGTTCGAACTCGGCCCGGCCGACCACGTCCTGGCCATGGCCGTGCACCACATCGCCGGTGACGGCTTCTCCGGCGGACCCCTCACCCGCGACCTCGTCATCGCCTACACCGCACGCGCGCAAGGACAGAGCCCCACCTGGGCACCGCTGCCCGTGCAGTACGCCGACTACGCGATCTGGCAGCAGACCCTGCTCGGTGACGAAACCGATCCCACCTCGGTGTCGGCCACCCAGCTCGCCTACTGGCGCCAAGCTCTGGCCGAGCTGCCCGACCAACTCGAACTACCCCGCGACCGGCCACGACCGGCGATCCAGTCCTACGCGGGCGGCCGGGTTCCGTTCACGGTCGACACCGCCACCCACGCCGCCCTCGCCGAACTGTCGCGGACCCACGGCGCGACCCTGTTCATGGCCGTGCACACCGCCTTCGCGGTGGTACTCGCCGAGCTGTCGGGCACCACCGACATCGCCATCGGCACACCGGTCGCCGGCCGCGGCGACGCCGCCCTCGACGACCTGATCGGGATGTTCGTCAACACCCTGGTCTTCCGCACCCGCGTCGACGCGGGTGCGAGCTTCGCCGAACAGCTCACCCGCCAGCGCGACACCGACCTGGCTGCCTTCGCCCACGCCGACATCCCGTTCGAACGGCTGGTGGAAGTCCTCAACCCGGCCCGCTCCACCGCCCGCCACCCCCTGTTCCAGGTCGGTTTGTCGTTCCAGAACCTGGCCGAGGTGCGCATGGACCTGCCCGGTACGAGTGTGTCGTCGGTAGAGCTCGATCGGGAGCTGTCCCAGTTCGACCTGCACCTGATCGTGGCCGACCGCTACACCGCCGAGGGTTCTCCGGCGGGCATCACCGGCTACTGCACCTACGCCGCCGACCTGTTCGACGCGGCCACGGTCGCAGGTTTCCTGGCCCGGCTCACCCGCCTGATCACCGCGGTGGTCACCGACCCGGGCGCACCGCTGTACAGCATCGATCTGCTCGCCCCCGCCGAACGAGTCCGGATCCTCGACACCTGGAATCACACAGCGCGACAAGCAGATCCGGCCGCGACCCTCGCCTCGATGTTCGACGCGACCGTCTCGCGCGCCCCGGACGCCCTCGCCCTCGTCGCCGACGACACCCGGCTGACCTACGCTGATCTCGACGACCGGGTCAACCGCCTGGCCCGCTATCTCATCGCCGCGGGCGTCGGCCCGGAAACCCGGGTGGCACTGGCGATGCGGCGATCGATCGACCTGGTCGTGGCGATGTACGCGGTCAGCACCGCGGGCGGGGTGTACGTGCCGGTTGACCCCGACCACCCTCGATCGCGCACCGACTACATCCTGGACACGGCCGCCCCGCTGCTCGTCCTCACCAGCGCCGACACCTGGCTCGGCGCGGCCGAGGACCTCGCGACAACCCGTGTTCGATGTGTCGAGCAGGTGGACCTCGCCGCACACAGCCCCGCCCCGATCACCGACCGTGATCGCCGCGCGCCCTTGCGCCCCGCGAACACCGCCTACGTGATCTTCACGTCGGGATCGACGGGCCGCCCGAAGGGTGTCGCCGTCTCCCACGCCGCGATCGTCAACCAGTTGCGCTGGAAGACAGCTGAATTCGGTCTCACCGCACAGGACAGCGTGCTCCTCAAGACCGCGGCCACCTTCGACCTGTCGGTCTGGGAGTTCTCCGCATGGTCATCGCCGCCCGGGCCCCCGGGTCCACCACCCCGCCGCCACCCTCCGCCACCGACGGCGAGCCCGGACGCTCACCGGCGACCGGAGCCAGTGCCGCGAGCGAGCGTGCGGACTGGCGGCCCTGGGTCT
>NZ_JBHWZY010000670.1:0-3870 GCF_042727815.1 Nocardia sp. NPDC060220 | reverse complement strand
AGGCAGCACTGCGTGCCGCGACGTCGCGATCGGTCGCCCGGCATCCGATGCTGCGCACCTCCTTCGAGCTCGCCGGCTACTCCGAGCCGCTGCAACTCGTGCACGCCCACCTCGATCCCCCGTTGACGATCGTCGACCTGCGCGCGACCGAAACCGACCAGGCCGAGGCATTGATCCGTGACCATATCGAGCAACGACGCCTGCGCCGGTACGACTTCGACCAGCCAGGCCTGTTCGATCTCACGGTGTACCGGCTCGCCGACCGGATCGAGCTGGTGCTGGCGTTCCACCACGCCATCCTCGACGGCTGGAGTGTGGCGACGCTGATCTCGGAGCTGCTGGCGGACTATCGGGGCGCGGGCGAGTTCCCCGCCGAGCTTCCGTCCTTCGCCGAATATGTTCGTGCCGAGCGTGATTCGCTCGACGATCCGGCCGATCGGGAGTACTGGGCACGGGAGTTGGACGGTGCGGAGACGATCGGTGTCCCCGGACTGCGCCCCCATGTCCCCGTGGATGCGACACCGACCGCGGGCCCGGCGCAGGCCCGTGTTTCGGTACCGGTTGCGGTCGGCGCCGACTTGCTGGCACGCGCCGACGAAGTGGCCGCCGCCGCGCATATCCCGGTCAAGGCAGTCCTGCTGGCCGCACACCTGTGCACCGTCGGCCTGTTGTCCGGTCGCACGGATGTGACCACCGGCGTCGTCACCCATGGGCGGCCCGAGCGCATCGATGCCGAGCGCATGGCCGGACTGTTCCTGAACACGATGCCACTGCGGTTGAACTTCAGCGGCCGCAGTGGGCGTGAGGTGCTCACCGGTGTCTTCGAGCGCGAGCGCAACAGCGCACAGCACAAGCGGTTCCCGCTCACCGACATCCAGCGCGAAGTAGGCGTGGTCGTCGACACCGCGTTCAACTATGTCCACTTCCATGCCGCGGGCGCGGCCATGGACGCGCTGGACGTGACTTTGCTCGGCATCGACATTCGCGAGGACACCAACTTCGCGCTGCTGGTGAACGTGATCCGCAACCCGCTCGACGGAACGCTGGCACTGCGCGTCGACGGCGACCCCGCGACCTACACCCGCGACCAGCTGGTCGGCATCGGTGAAACCTACCTGCGCGTCCTCGACCTGCTCACCGGCGATCCCTCGGCCACAGTGGACTTCGGCTCGCTGGCTCCCTCCCCGGAGACGCTGGTCGCCGCACCTGCCTCTGGCACGGTGATCGACCTCTTCGATGCCCGCGCGGCCCGCACACCCGATGCGATTGCCGTCGAAGTCGGCAGTCGGGCAATGACATACGCGGAGTTGCTCACCCTATCCAATCGGGTCGCGGCAACACTGGTGGCGCGCGGGGCACGCCAGGGCGACCGCATCGCGGTGGCCGTGGACCGATCACCCGAGCAGATCGCGACAGTTCTGGGAATCGCCAAGGCGGGCGCGGCCTGCGTGCCGCTCGATGTCAGCTATCCGACCTCGCGCCTGCACGCGATGCTGGACCAGGCACAGCCGTTCGCGGTGATCACCGGCGCCGGCCACGAGACTCTGGTGCCACCCCGGTATTCGCGACTCACCCTCGACGAACTGCTCGCTCCCGGAAGTATTGCCGAACTGCCGGCGAGCGATCCCGAGGCCACCGCGTACGTGTTGTTCACGTCGGGCTCCACCGGGACGCCGAAGGGTGTGGCCATGCCGCATCGCGCGCTGGCCAATCTGATCCGCTGGCAGCTGTCGACCGCCAGCGGGACACTCCCCGGTGTCGAACGGGCCCCGGCGACCACGCAATTCGCCCCCTTGTCGTTCGATGTGTCATTCCAGGAGATCTATTCGACGCTGTGCGGTGGGGGTCGCCTCATCGTGCTGAGCGAGGAGCAGCGCCGCGATCTACCTGCCCTGGCCCGTGTACTCACCAGCACCGGCACCGAACGGATCTTCCTGCCCTATGTGGCCTTGCAGCAACTGGCCGAGGCCGCGATCCGGCTCGGCACGGCACCGAGCGGGCTGCGGGTGATCATCTCCTCCGGCGAGCAACTCCGCGTCACCGACGAGATCCGGGCGCTGTGCGCGGCAGGGACCGAAGTGCTGCTGGAGAACCAGTACGGCCCCACCGAAACCCATGTCGCCACCCGATACACGATGACCGGCGACCCGGCGCTGTTCCCGGTGCTGCCACCGATCGGCACCGCCATCGACGGCGTGGAGATCCTCGTCCTCGACGACCGGCTGCGCCCGGTTCCCGACCACGTGCCCGGCGAGATCTACCTCGGCGGCGCCGCCCTCGCCGACGGCTACGAGCACCGGCCCGATCTCACCGAGGCCGCCTTCGTTCCGCACCCGTTCGCACCGCCGCGCCGGCTGTACCGGACCGGCGATATCGGTCGCCGGCTGCCCGGCGGCGAGGTGATCAGTGACGGTCGCCGTGGTGGACAGGTCAAGATCCGCGGTCACCGGGTGGAACCGATGGAAGTCGAGCTGGCGCTGCACCGCGTCACCGCGGAGCTGCCCGGCGTCAGCGAAGTCGCCGTGGTGGCGCACACCACCGTCGCAGGGGCCTCCAGCGCCCACACCGTACTGGTGGCGTTCCTGGTCGGCTCCCGTGCCGGTGCCGACGAGGCGGAGATCGCCGCCGCACTGCGGGAATGGTTGCCGGACTACATGATTCCCAGTCGGCTGGTCTGGCTCGACGCGATGCCACTGACTCCGAGCGGCAAGCGGGCCGACGCGGTCCTGGCCGCAATGGCACTGCCCGCCGCCACCTCGGCGGGCCGGGTTCGCCCGCGCACGCCCGCGGAATCAGGGCTGGCGGCACTGATGGCCGAAGCACTCGGCCTGCCCGAAATCGGTGTGCACGACGACTTCTTCGCTCTCGGCGGTACTTCCCTGACCGCGATGCGCCTGATCGTGTCCATCGAACAGCGCTACGGGGTGTCGCTGCCGGTCTCCACCCTGGCTACCGGCCCCACAGTCGCCGCCCTGGCCGCGCAGCTCGACGAACGTGCCGAGGCGGGTGTCGATCCGCTGGTGCTCCTGCGACCGGGTACCGGGACACCGCTGTTCCTCGTGCACCCGATCGGCGGAAATGTGCTCTGCTACATCGAATTGAGCAAACACCTACCCGATGGGCTGCCGCTGTACGGCCTGCAGGCCGCGGGTCTCGAGACGGGCAGCACCCCGGCCGAATCCATCGCGGAGATGGCGAGCAACTACATCGCGGCATTGCGCCGCGTCCAACCGGCGGGGCCCTATCATCTGGGCGGCTGGTCACTGGGCGGGATGGTCGCCTTCGAAATGGCGCGCCAACTGTCCGAGGCCGGTCACGAGGTGGGCACCCTGGCGCTGATCGACACCATGACGGTGCGCCACGGCGACGGCATGCCGGTGCCCGAACACGCGCTCTACGAGTTCTTCCTGTGGGAACTGCTGTGGCTGGCGCGCGGCGCCGACACCGCGGTGATCGAGATCCCGCAGGAGCTCGACACCGACGATGCAGTCTTCGACTTCATCCTCGACACCGCCGTCGAAGCGGGCGTGCTGCCGCCGACCGGATCCCGTGCGCTGGTCCGGCGGTTGTTCGAGGTGTTCGTGGCGGGGTGGCGCGCGATCGACGCCTACCGGCCGCAGGCTTATGACGGCGACATCTCCCTGTTGCGCGCCGCGCTGCCGCTGCCGCAGGTGCTTCGTCCCGCCCATGATCGGGCGGGCACACTGCACCGAGACCCGACCAACGGCTGGGATGCCTACGCGGCAGGACATCTCGAGGTCGTCGAGGTACCGGGTGACCATCTGACGTTGATCCAGTCCCCGCACGTCGCCGAGGTGGCCGCCCGACTGGCTCGATTGCTCGAACAAGCGGCAGCGACCGCATCATGAC
>NZ_JBHWZY010000669.1:0-3874 GCF_042727815.1 Nocardia sp. NPDC060220 | reverse complement strand
GCTACGCGCCGCCACCATCGAACGGCTGCTGCCGTCGGCCCTGGAGACCCCGCCCGAAGGCCCGCTGCGCGAGCGCCTCGTCGCTCTGCTGGAACGCCAGGCCGAGGCGATCCGAGACACGCCACTGCAGGTGTCGACCTTGGCGTGGCTGGCGACCGGCTCGGACCACAACGCCGACAACGCGGCCGTCAGCTCGCTGCGCCAGCGCATCATCGACCACTATCGGGTGCCGTTCGACCAGGTGCTCGATACCCCCGAGGCCCACCGGCAACTGGGCGAATTCGACACGTACTTCGTACTGTCGCAATTGGTCGGGCCACTCGTTTTCGCGAAGCTCATCGGTCTACGCGCATCGACCCCGCAGGATTGCGCTCGGATCGTCGACGACTTCCTCGCGGCGCGCGCCGAGACTCCTCCGGCGTCCTGAATCCCGCCTGCGCGCCACCATCATTCGCACCACCGTCGACGCAGTCCACCCGGCCGTGCTGCCGATCGCCGGGACCGGCAGCACGACATCACAGATCCGATGTCAGCGAGTTGCCCTCGGGAATCGTGCCGCAACTCGATCCAGCGGCCTCGCCGACGAAGCGCGCATCGATCCACGAGACAGCGCCGACACTCCACGCAGCCAAGGTCGGGATGTGACTGAGCTCGTCGTATTGCCGGTATTCGACGAAGGGGTTGCCGTCCGCGCAGTACCGGCGGGCGAGGCTACGGACATCTCCGGCGACCATGACGCCGTCACCGGTGCCGACCGTCGGCTTGCTCCCGTCCGTACCTTCCATGACCCCGTTGGCACCCTGGGCGATGTAGAGCGGGATGGTCGGGGTCGGCGCGTTCGCGAGGTTGACCTTCTCGACCGCTTCAACAAGGGGCGCAACACTATTGGGGTCGGCGTACTCAGGCTTGACCATCTGCTGCCACGACAGGCCGGGATACTGGAACAGCACATTCGCGATCGACGCGGACCGCAGTGCGGCGACGACCTGCGCGCCGTACGCACTCAGGTAGGGCGAGAAATCGAGGTCATAGGAGCGCGCGACACCGATGACCGCCATCGCGGCGACACCGGACCAGCCGACGCTGCCGCTGACATAGCGCAGGTTGTGCGCGGGATTGACCAGCAAGCCGCCCTGGGTGGCGCCGACGAGTTCGGCGTTCACATCGGGGGCGTAGTCCGGCGCCAGCGCCGCGGCCCAGTCGGTCGCGATCGCGCCGCCGGAATAGCCGACCAGACCGATCCGTGTCTGCGCCGTGAGCCCGGTGGCCTCCGAACGGACCGCCGCGCGGATCGAGTCGAGTGTGTTCATGCCGTACTCGGGCCCCGCCGCGAAATTCGCTTGCTGCCCTTCGGTATCGGCGATGATCACCGTGTAGCCGCGCGCGAGGAGGTCCGCGATCACCGTGGCCTCCGAGGTCAGGACCATACCGCCGAAGCTGACGTCACCGGCGATCGAGCGTGAGGGTCCGTGCTCCGGGTCGAGCGAGTCATAGAAGGACTGGTAAGCGACCGCCCGAGTCGGATCCACTCCACCGGGCGGGATCAGGATCGAGGTGACGTTGGCACTCGGCCGATACCTGGCATCGGTGGTCCGGTACAGCAATTGCACCGCGGTGATCGGCGTGGGGATGCCGACGAGGTGATAGGTCGTGGTCCGGCTGTCGAGGACAGCTCCGGGCGCGAGGTCGGCCAGCGGCGTGTCGTCGCGGTAGCTGTAGAACGGGTCCGATGCCGCAGAGACCGGTGGCGCGAACACTGTGGTCGAGGCGAACGCGACCGACAGCGCGGCGATCGCCGACATCATCGGGGCGACCGAGCGTGCATTCTTCAAGAATTTCCCCTGAAATCTGATACCGCCACCGGATGAAATCCAGCAGCCATTCGAACGAGGCCGAGTACGGGATCGACACGAATTACCGACCACAACCGGACACGAATATCCGGTTGCTGGAACGTATTGTTGACGAAATGGCCCCGCTCCGTCAAGTACTCGAGTTCTAGTCACACAGGGCGTGCAGCAACAGGCCCCGGCATTTGCCCGCCACCGATGCCCGTTCCCGTTCCGGCGTCTTGTTCAGCAGCGCACCCAGCATTCCCACGGCGAGGAAGATCTCCTCGGCGGTGACGCCCCGGCGCACACTGCCACGACGGCTGTCGTCGGCGAGTTTCTCGTCGAGCAAGGCGTACAGGCGGGCGATGATGCCCACCAGCCGCGGGTCGCTGCTGTCCGCGACACGGAACAGATCGAACAGCACAGCAACCTCGACGATTTGGTCGAAGATCTCCGCCAGCAGCTCGTCCAGCGTCGAGTCGACATTGGCGACCATCGACTCCAGCTGGCCGAGATTCTCCTCGAAGACCGCGAGGATGATCGCCTCTCGGTTCGGAAAGTGCCGGTACAGGCTGCCTTGACCGACGCCCGCCGTCCGCGCGATCAGGTTCAGCGGAACGTCCAGGCCGTGTTCGGCGAATGCGGCCTTCGCCGCGACGAGCAGGGCGAGACGATTCTCCGCGGCGGCAGCAGGTCCCCTGTTGGTACGGCGCGGCGAGCTCATCCGGCCAACGTTACCCATCGGCCGATCCCGTCCGGCACCGAACGGCGCCGGACGCCGCTGTCGATGCGCGCGCCCGAGCTCCGTCGACGCGCGCCCATCACCTGAAGAATTGTTGAATCAACAATTCGAAGAATTGAGCCGACGCCAGACAGCTTCCGGCACCACACTGTACGGAATTCATACGCGGCCCGGCGTTGACCTATTCGAATCTAGCAGCGAAACCCTGCCTTACCAAACGAATGTCAGACATTTGTCCGCCGTTCCAACCGCGAATGCGCGATTGGTACGCCCCCACAATCTCTACCCGCCTTCCATCGCGGACCGGGAAACATCCGGACACAACAGTCCGGTTGCGCTAAGGTGCACCTATGCCGGCTTCCGCTCCCTCCGACAGCACATCCGGGCGCCGCGCGCGGCCGACCCAGCGCGACCACCACCTGACCGTGCGGTGAAGACGGCGATCCCGCGCACGCAACGCCACGTCCGCGAGCCGATGCCCGCGTCCGCGGAGGACACGGCGCCGGCCTTCGAATGGCTCACGGCTTTCGCACTGCGGATGCGATCCGAGGCCGAGTCCGAGCCGATTCTGTCCGCCGTCGACTCCGCGATCCAGGAGACCTTCCCGCACTACCTCGCCGACGTCGAAGTCCATCGAGAAGTCCGGGCGGCCACCAGAGCCCACTGGTTGGGCTTCCTCGCGGTGATCGGGCGCACGCAGTTCGAGGCGCGGCCACCCGCCGAGGCAGTGAACGGCGCACGGACCGTGGCCCGCCGCGGCTACGGCGTGGACATGCTGCTCAAGACCTACCGCGCAGCGCAGCGGGGGTTGTGGCGATACATCACCCAGGTGCTGCACCAGCAGATCCCCGATCCCGAACTGCGCGGGGCTGTCCTGGTCATCTTCTGGGAGCACAGCACCCTGTGGCTCGATACCTGCCTCGACGGCATCGTCGCCGCCTACATGGACGAGCGTGAGCACCACACCCGCAATTCCGATGCCCAGCGCACAGAGATCGTGCAGGCCATCTTGCGCGGGGAACCGGCACCACCGGCCGATTCGCCCGACAAACTCGCACACTCGATGGACAACGTCCATGTCGCGCTTGTTCTCTGGACCGACCCCGAGGTGCCGGCGCGATACGCCACCGGTCTGCTGCGTGACTACGCGGCCCAGATCGCGCGCGCACTCCGGGCGCCCCCTCCGCTCCTGATCAGCAGCGGCGTCCACGGTTTGTGGGCCTGGATCGCGACGTCGCATCTCCCGGACATCGCCGCGGTGGCGCCGCCGCCGAGCGCACACCTTCACCTCGCGCTCGGC